>NZ_CAISIQ010000394.1 GCF_903885465.1 uncultured Nevskia sp. | reverse complement strand
CTTGAAGTGATCGATATCGACGAGCAGGAACAGCAGGATGTGATCGGGGCTGTAGCTGTCCGGCCCCTTGCGGCGATAGAAGGCGAGATCCTGCGGCAACTGGTTCTGCAGGTAGCGGCGGTTGCGCAGGCCGGTCAGGGCATCGGTGTAGCTGGCCTTCTCGAGCTGCTGGTTGGCGATGGCCAGCGCATCGGTGCGCTGGGCGACGATGGTCTCGAGCACCGCGCGGCGCTGGTTCAGCGCCCGCAGTTGCCAGCGATGCCCGGCATAGCCGACCAGCAGCAGACTGAAGGCCAGCAGCGCGTAGAAGCTCAGCGTCTCGTGGAATTTCGGCGCGATCGCGAAATGCAGCGAAGCGGGAACCTGGCTCCAGATGCCGGCATTGTTGGCGCCGCGCACTTCGAAGGTGTAATCGCCCGGCGGCAGGTTGGTGTAGTCGGCATCGCGGCTCATCAGATCGGTCACCGTGCGCCAGTCCTGATCGTAGCCGCGCAGGCGGTACTGCAACTGCACGGCGTAAGGGTTCTGGAAGCTCAGTGCCGAGAACTTGAAGCTCAGGTCGCGAACCCTCGGCGGCAGTTTTTCGGCCGCGAACTGCGCGAGGCTGAGCCAGCCAGTGCCGGTGTTGACCGCTTCGATGCGCACCGTCGGCGGCACCGGATTGCGGGCCATGGTTTCGGTCGGCACCACCAGCACGCCGTCGCGGGTCGGCAGCCAGATCGAGCCGCGATCGAGAAAGCCCTTGCTGTTGCCGGCGCCGTTGCAGCACTCGCCGCGCGGGCCGGTGCCGCGTGCTGCCAGTTCGTTGCCGTAGACCTCGGCATGGAGCAGTCGTTGTCCGCCCTCGTTCCGTGGTCTCAGATCGCCGACCGGCAGGCGATACAGGCCGCGTAGCCCGGCCACCCAGAGATAGCCGCGACCATCGTCGGTGATGAAGAACGGCGAGTTCTGCGGCAGGCCCTGATCGTGGCTGAAAGCGGTCCAGCGCTCGCCGTCGGAGACGAAGATCTGCTCGGTGGCAACGCCGACCACGAGGCTGCGATCGGGCAGTTCGTGGATTGCGGTGACATCGATCTCGGCCGGCAGGCCGTTGTTGCCACCGAGCATGTTGACCATGCCGGACGCCCATTCGGCGAGACCGTTCTGGGTGCCGAGCAGCAGCCGGCCATCGCGGGTCTGGTAGAGCAGGCGGACGCTGGGATCGGTCAGGCCTTCGGCCTCGCCGTAACGACTCAGCACGCCGCCGGCAAAGCTGAACAGGCCATTCGAGGTGGCAAACCACAGACGCCGGGCGCGATCGCGCAGGATGCCGTTGATACGCAGGCCGACCAGCGGGCGAAGCACCTGCGGCAGATCATCGAGCGCGCCGTGACGCAGCAGGGCCGGGCCTTTCAAGGTGCCGAGCCAGACATCGTCGTCTTCGACCAGCAGGCTGTAGACATTGGGATCCGGCAACAGGCTGCCAGCGACGATGCTGCGGAAGCGGCCGCGCTCGAGCAGACTCAGGCCGCTGTCGGTGCCGACCCAGGTGCGCTCGGTACTGTCGTGCTCGACGGCCCAGACCAGCGGTGAATTCAGGCCCTCGGTGGTCGAATAGCGGGTGGTCAGGCCATTCCACAGCCGGGTCAGGCCGCGCGTGCGGCTGCCGAACCACAGGTTGCCTTCGCGATCTTCGAAAGCGCTGAGGTAATCCCAGCGGGTGCCCATGCGATCGTTGTCGACCTGTTCAACGACCGCGCCGTCGCGAATCCGGATCAGCCCACCGGCGGTACCCACCCACAGATTGCCGGCCCGATCTTCGTGCAGCACACCGATCGCCTTGCTGCCCAGCCCCTTGTCGCTGAAACGCCGCCAGGCGCCGTTCTCGCGCAGATACAAGCCGCCACTGGTGCCGGCCCAGAGGCGCGGCCCGGAAGTCACCAGATGCTGCACGCTGTCCTGCAGATTCAGGCCGGGCAGGGCCTCGAATACCGGATCCCCACCGTTGCTGCGGTAGACGCCGCCCCAGCCGCCGATCCAGCGCTGGTCGTCAGCTTCGACGATCGAGTACAGAGGGCCGGGCACGTTGCGGTCCTGCCGCAGCTTGCCGTCGACCACCCGATAGAGGCCAGCCGAGGTGGCGCAGATCACGTCGCCGGTGGCGGTGATCAGCAGATCCTGGATATCGAGATTGGCGTTGGCCAGCGGATTCTCGACCGGCACCGTCTCGAAGCGGCCGTCGCGATACCAGGCCAGGCCCTTGTTGGTGCCGATCCACAGACGGCGGCCACTGTCGAGGCGCATCGTCTGCACCTGGTTGCCGGGCAGGCCTGGAGAGGTGGCTGGCGTGTAGTTGACGAAGTTGACGCCGTCGAAACGGGCCATGCCGCTGAGCGTGCCGGCCCAGATGTAGCCGTCAGCGTCCTGGGCGACCGACAGAACGCCGATCTGCGGCAAACCCTGTTCGATCGACCAGCTGTCGCGGACGAAATTGTGGAAGCTCTTGTCGACGGCAACCGCCTGCGCGGTGCAAGGCATCAGCAGCCAGGCGTGCGCGCTCAGCCACAGACAGCTGGCCGCTATTGCGCTTCGGCATCGCCGGTCAATCAGCAAGGCAGGTTTCCAGCGACGAGCGGTCCAGGGTCAGGCATTCGTTCAGGGGGCACGGCGTCGTGCGGGGCTTCAGGTCTATTAAAACGGCTTGAGTGTACATCTCCGTTGTGTCGGGCAATCCGGGTTGCGGCCGCGCTTCGGCGTGCCGAAAAGACCGTTTGGCAGCATCGCGGTGCATCATTCAGCGCGATCGCAAACGGGGAATACGGCGGCATGAGCGGACGGCAATTGCAGGATCAGGTGATCGTCATCACCGGCGCATCGAGCGGCATCGGCGAAGCCGCCGCCCGGCAACTGGCCGCGGGTGGCGCCAGGCTTTGCCTGATTGCCCGTCGCGAAGATGAACTGCGCCGCGTGCAGGCGGACATCGTGGCCGCTGGAGGCCGTGCCGAGGTTCATTCGGCCGATCTCGCCGATGGTGCTTCGGTGGACGCGCTCTGCGTTCGCCTGCTGGCCGAATATCCGCGCATCGACGTGCTGATCAACAACGCCGGACGCTCGATCCGGCGCAGCCTGCGGGAGTCGGTCGGTCGCCATCACGACTTCGAGCGGACCATGCAGATCAACTACTTCGCCGCCGTGCGGCTGACCATGAATCTGCTGCCGCGGCTGCTCGAACAGGGCGGGGCGCACATCGTCAACGTGTCCAGTGTCGCCACGCTGATGAACTCGCCGCGTTTCGCCGCCTATCTGTCCAGCAAGGCGGCGCTTGATGCTTTCGCGCGGGTGCTGCGCATCGAGCACGAAGCCGATGGCATCACCGTGTCGACGATCAATTTCCCGCTGGTCAAGACGCCGATGACCGCGCCGACCGAGGCTTACCAGCACGTCGAACAGATGATGCCGGACGAGGCGGCCGGCTGGATCGTCGACGCGGTGATCCATCGCCGGGCACGGCGCACCACCTGGCTGGCGCGCAGTTTCGGCATCGCCACCGCGGTTGCGCCAGGCCCGGCGCTGCGGCTGATCGCCGGCTATTTCCGCCGTCGCGCGCTGCGCATCGCGCGACAGATGCAGACGCAGGTCTGATTCGCCGATCGGGCAAAATCGCTCGCACTCCTCAATCCGCGAGTTGTCCGGTGACCTTTCAAGAAGCGCTGCAAAGCCTCAAACCTGCCGGCCCCGGCGCCTGGACCGCCAGCATCGGCGCCGATTGGGAACAGGGCCGCACCTTGTTCGGCGGTCTGCAGGCTGCACTGGCGATGCGGGCAATCCGCGAACTGCTGCCGGATGCGCCGCCGCTGCGAACCTTGCAGGTCACTTTCATCGCGCCGCTGTCGGCCGCCAAGGTCCGCATCGAGGCGCGACTGCTGCGTCAGGGCAAGTCGGCGATGCATGTCGAGGCCCGGCTTTATGACGGCGAGCAACTGGCGGCGCTGATGATCGCGGTGCTCGGCGCCAGCCGGGAATCGACGATCGCCATCGCGCCGCCGCCGGTCACCGCCAAGCCGCCCGAGCAGTCGCAGCTGATGCCGTTCATTGCCGGGATCGCGCCAGCGTTCCTGCAACACCTGAAGTTGCAGTGGGCGAGCGGTGCGTTCCCGTTCTGTGGCGGCAAGGAGGCGCGCACCCAGATCTGGGTGGAACTGCGCGATATCGCGACGATCGACGAATCAGCGGCGATTGCGATTGCCGACGCGATTCCGTCGCCGGCCATCTCGCTGTTCCGCAAGCCGACGCCGGCCAGTTCGCTGAGCTGGATGCTGGAATTCCTCGGGCCGTCGCTGGATCAGCCGGCCGCGCCGTGGCTGATGGATGCCGTGGTCAGCTCGGCGGCGGATGGCTATGTCAGCCAGACCGCAACCTTGTTCAACGAGCGCGGCGTGCCCGTGGCGCTGAGCCGGCAGAGCGTGGTGATCTTCGGCTGAACGACAGCGCCGCATCGTCAGTCACGAGGCTGCGGCTGACCCCGACCGCGTCTGCTGGCATCATTGCGCCCCGCACAACCGCGGTCGAAGCTGGAATCCATGAAAAAGACCTCATTCCCGAAGCAGGACATCAAGGTCCTGCTGCTCGAAGGTGTTGCACAGACTGCCGTCGAAAATTTCCGCGCGGCGGGCTACACGAACATCGAGTTCCACGAGAAATCGCTGCCCGAAGCGGCGCTGATCAAGGCGATTTCCGATGCCCATTTCGTCGGCATCCGCTCGCGCACCCAGCTGACCGCCGAAGTGATTGCCGAAGCGCGCCGTCTGGCGGCGATCGGCTGCTTCTGCATCGGCACCAATCAGGTTGATCTGGCGGCCGCTCAGGCGCGCGGCATTCCGGTGTTCAACGCGCCGTATTCGAACACCCGCTCGGTGGCCGAACTGGTGATCGCCGAGGCGATCATGATGATGCGGCGCATCCCGGAGAAGAACGCCGAATGCCATCGCGGCGGCTGGTCGAAGTCGGCCGTCGGCAGCTTCGAAGTGCGCGGCAAGACGCTGGGCCTGGTTGGCTACGGCCACATCGGCACTCAGGTCGGCGTACTCGCCGAAAGCCTGGGCCTGCGGGTGATCTATCACGACATCGAAACCAAGCTCGCGCTTGGCAATGCGATGCCGGCGGCCAGCCTCAATGACCTGCTGCATCGCTCGGACATCGTTTCGCTGCATGTGCCGGAAACGCCGGCGACCCGGCTGATGTTCGGCCAGCCCGAGATCACCGCGATGAAGCGCGGCGCGCTGCTGATCAATGCTTCGCGCGGCACCGTCGTCGATATCGATGCGCTCGCTGAGGCACTGCGCAGCGGCCAGGTTGGCGGCGCTGCCGTCGACGTGTTCCCGGTCGAGCCGAAGGGCAATGACGACAAGTTCGTCTCGCCGCTGATCGGCATGGACAACGTCATCCTGACGCCGCACATCGGCGGTTCGACCCTGGAAGCGCAGGAAAACATCGGTATCGAAGTGGCGGCCAAGCTGGTTCGCTACAGCGACAACGGCTCGACCCTGTCGGCGGTCAACTTCCCGGAAGTGTCGCTGCCCGAGCATCCGAACAGCCATCGCCTGCTGCATATCCACGAGAACCGTCCGGGCATGCTGTCGCGGATCAATGAACTGTTCTCGGCCGGCGCCGTCAACATCGAAGGCCAGTACCTGCAGACCAGCGGCAACATCGGCTACGTGGTTATCGACATCGCCGCTGCCGATGAACAGGCCGAGAAGCTGAAAGACCAGCTGGCGGCGATCTCCGGCACCTTGCGGACGCGACTGCTCTACTGAGGGCCGACTACTGATGATTCGGGCGGAGACAGCGGTATGCGCAATGGCTTGCTCCTGCTGCTCTCAGTGCTCGCGATGAGCAACGCCACGGCGGCACCGAAGGCGGCGCCCTACGGTTCCTGGGTGTCGCCGATCACCTCGGATGCGATCGTTGCCGAGTCGCTGAAGCTCGGCCAGGTCGCGCTCGATGGCGACTCCATCTACTGGGTCGAAGGCCGGCCGGCAGAAGGCGGGCGCAACGTGCTGATGCTGCAGCGGCCGGATGGCCTCGTCGCTGAAATGACGCCGGCTGCGTTCAACGTCCGCACCCGCGCCCACGAGTACGGCGGCGGCAGTTTCACGGTCGCCGGCCACATCGCCTACTCCGCCACTTTCAACGATCAGGCGCTGTACCTGCAGCCGCCGGATGGTCCGCCGCAGTTCTTTGCTGGCGAGGCCGGCGCTCGTTTCGCCAATGGCCTGATCGATGGCCCGCGCAGCCGGATGATCGCGGTGCGGGAAGCCCATCCCGAAGACGGCAGCGAAGCGGTCAACACCCTGGTGTCGATCGGCCTCGAAGGCGAGCACGTCATCCGCACCTTGGTGCGCGGTGCCGATTTCTATTCGTCGCCGACCTTGAGTCCAGATGGCCGGCAGCTGGCTTGGCTGAGCTGGTCACACCCGAACATGCCCTGGGACGGCACCATCCTGCAGGTCGGCCGCTTCGATGCCGATGGCTACCTCGTCGATATCCGCACCGTGGCCGGCGCGGCAGATGAATCCGTCTTCCAGCCGCAGTGGTCGCCGGGCGGTGAGCTGGTGTTCGCATCGGACCGCAACGGCTGGTGGAATCTGTACGGCTGGAACGGCAGCAAGACCCGGCTGATTCACGAAGCACAGGCCGAGTTCGGCGAGCCGCAGTGGGAGTTCGGCATGAGCCGCTACGGCTTCCTGCCGGACGGCCGGATCGTCGCCAGCTATCTCGCCAACGGCATCGCCAGGCTGGCGATCATCGATCCCAAGACCGGCAAGCTGAAGGACATTCCGACGCCGTTTCAGGAGATCAAGGAACTGCGGGTCGGCAACGGCTTTGTCGTCTTCCTCGGCGGCTCGGACAGCGAAGCGCGTTCGCTGGTGCGGCTGGACCTGAAGACCAGCCGTTTCGAGATACTGCGTCGCGGCAGCAAACTGAAAGTGGAATCGGCCTATCTGTCGAAACCGCAGTCGATCGCCTTTCCGACCACCGGCGGCAAGACCGCCTACGCATTCCACTACCCGGCGGCCAATCCGGCCTATGTCGGCCCGAAAGGCGAACGCCCGCCGCTGATCGTGCTCAGCCACGGCGGCCCGACCAGCCAGGCGACGCCGACCTTCAATCCCGCGATCCAGTTCTGGACCTCGCGCGGCATCAGCGTCGTCGACGTCAACTACGGCGGCTCCAGCGGCTACGGCCGCGACTACCGGCGTCGGCTCAATGGCAACTGGGGCGTGGTCGACATCGACGATTGCGTCAGCGCTGCGAAGTATCTGGTCGCCCAGGGCCTGGCCGACGGCGATCGACTGGCGATCCGCGGCGGCAGCGCCGGCGGCTACACCACGCTCGGCGCGCTGGCGTTCCGGCCCGGCGTGTTCAAGGCCGGCGCCAGCTATTACGGCGTCGGCGATCTCGAAGTGCTGGCCCGCGACACCCACAAGTTCGAATCGCGTTACCTCGACAGCCTGGTCGGTCCGTATCCGGCCGACAAGGCGCTGTATGCCTCGCGCTCGCCGATCAACAGCGTCGACAAGATCGCCAGCGCCCTGATCCTGTTTCAGGGCCTGGACGACAAGGTGGTCCCGCCGAACCAGTCGCAGATGATGTTTGACGCGGTCAAGGCCAAGGGCCTGCCCGTTGCCTATGTCCCGTTCCTCGGCGAAGGCCACGGCTTCCGCGCAGCGGCGGCGATCAAGCGCAGCCTCGAAGCAGAGCTGTACTTCTACGGTCGGGTGCTCGGCTTCAAGCCCGCGGATGCGCTGGAAGCGGTGGCGATCGAGAACCTTCCGCCGCCGACCTGATCGACGCATCTGTGCCGCGCAGCTGACCGTAGACTGCCGCTCATGAAGTCTCCGAATCGCCTGAAGCAATCGCTGCTGCCGGCCCTGACCGGCCCGGTGAAAACCCGGCTGCGCAACTGGGTGATCGGCGTGTTCCCGCGCAATGCCCAGTTGGCGATCGAGTACGACCAGCCGCTGGGCGATCCGGGGCTGTTCGGGCCGGATTCGGTGACCTGGCGCATCCACGGCGATTTCCCGGCGATGATGGCCGGCGGCATCGGCGCCTTGATGCTGCAGACCTTGCATCCGGCGGCACTCGCTGGCGTCTGGGATCACTCGAATTTCCGTCACGATCTGATCGGCCGCCTGCGTCGCACCACCGCGTTCGTCGCCGGCACGAGTTACGCGCCGACCGGCGAAGCCGAGCGCCTGATCGCCCGCGTGCGCGGCATTCACAACCGGGTGCGCGGCGTCACCGAAGATGGCCAGCCGTACGAAGCGAACGATCCGGCGCTGCTGACCTGGGTGCACGTCACCGAAGTGTCGAGCTTCCTGCGCGGCTATCTGCTCTATGCCGATCCGAACCTGCCGCTGGCCGTGCAGGATCGCTATTACGCCGAGAACGCCCAGGTGGCGATCGCATTGGGCGCTGCCGAGGTACCGATCTCTGTGTCAGAGGTCGCGGCCTATTTCGAGTCCGTACAGAAGGATCTGCGCTTCAGCGATCGGTCGCGGGAAGTGCTCGCGGTGCTGGCCGACATGAAGTTGCCGATCCCGATGTCCGGCGTCTCCAAGCATCTGTTCCTTGGCGCCGGTGCGGCGCTGCTGCCGGATTGGGCGGCCGCGCGTATCGAACGCTCGCTGTTCCAGCGTCTGCGCGACCAGGCCGGCGCGCGCAGCCTGAATGCGCTTGGCCCGCTGTTCCGCGCTGCGCTCACCGACGGCATCGCGCAGCGTGCCTGCCGGCGAGTCGGTATCGATCTGACTGCGCTGCGGAGTTTCCCGGCGCTGCCGCCACCGAGTCCGGTTCGCCGGACGCCGCGCCGCAAGCAGGCCTGAACCGATGAGCGCGGCGCCGCAACGCAAGATCGTTCATGTCGATATGGACGCGTTCTATGCGTCGGTCGAGCAACGCGACGATCCGAGCCTGCGCGGCAAGCCGGTGGTGGTCGCCTGGAAAGGCCAGCGCTCGGTGGTCTGTGCGGCGTCCTACGAGGCGCGCACCTACGGCATCCGCTCGGCGATGCCGGCGATCCGCGCCGAGCGCCTGTGTCCGAATGCGGTGTTCGTGCCGCCGGATTTCGTTCGCTATCGCGCGGTATCGCGGGCAACGCGGGAAATCTTCGCCCGGCATACCGCGTTGATCGAGCCGCTGTCTCTCGACGAGGCTTATCTCGATGTCACCGAGAACCGGTCCGGCCTCGGCAGCGCCACGGCGGTCGCAGTGGCGATCCGCGATGCGATTCGCGAGGAACTCAAGCTGACCGCGTCTGCCGGCATCGCGCCGAACAAGTTCCTGGCCAAGATCGCTTCGGACTGGCGCAAGCCGGACGGCCAGTACGTGATCCGGCCGCGCGAGGTGGAAGCCTTTCTGGCGCCACTGCCGGTGGCCAAGATTCCCGGTGTCGGCAAGGTCATGAACGGCAAGCTCGAAGCGCTGGGCGTGATCACCGTCGGCGATCTGCGCGGGCTGGAGCTGGCGGCGCTGGAAGCGCGCTTCGGTCGCTATGGCCGGCGTCTGTACGAGCTGGCGCGCGGCATCGACGAGCACCCGGTGATCGCCGATCGGCCGGTGATGTCGGTGTCCGCCGAAGACACTTTCGCCGAAGACGTGCCGCTGAGCGCGCTCGAACCGATGATCCGCCAGCTGGCCGAGAAAACCTGGGCGGCGGCGATGAAGACGCCACGTGTCCCGCGCACCGTGGTGCTGAAGCTGAAGACCCGTGAGTTCCGGATTCTCACCCGCAGCCTGACCCCGCCGCAGCCGCCGGCGAGCTGTGCGGAACTCACCGATATCGCGCTGGCGCTGTGCGGAAGGGTCGAGACCGATGCCGAGGCCCGCTATCGCTTGGTCGGCGTCGGTCTGAGCAACTTCGGCGAGCCGGATGCCGTGAGCCCGACCAGCCAGCCGGACCTGTTCGCCAGCGTCTGAGCAGGCCGTGTCCGTCAGCAGGCGGCTTGCAGCAGAAAGCCGGAAGCTGTGGTCATACTCGCCTCAAGCCGGTTCGCGACGCCGGCGCATCCTGCCGGGCAACGCGGCTCACCGATCTTCGAACCAACATGAAATCCCGCCATCTGCTGCCCGTCGTCACTGGTCTGATGCTGTCTACCTGCGGGTCACCGGCCCACGCCGAAGCGACCGCCGATGCGGCCAATCCGCTGATGCAGACCAGTCCGCTGCCGCTGCAATACCCGCCGTTCGACCAGATCCGTAACGAGCATTTCCTGCCGGCGCTGGAAGCCGGCATGCGTGATCAACTGGCCGAGATCGCGGCAATCGTCGCCAATCCGCAAGCGGCGAATTTCGACAACACGGTGGTCGAGATGGAGAAATCCGGCGTCTTGCTCGGCCGCGCGCTGACCGTGTTCTCGAATCTGAATGCGACCAACACCAACCCGGAGATGCAGAAGATCCAGCAGACAGTGG
>NZ_CAISIQ010000393.1 GCF_903885465.1 uncultured Nevskia sp. | reverse complement strand
CGTCCTTCATCGAGGCTTTCAGCGCCGCGACGATCGCTGCCAGCGATGGCGCGCGGATCAGGCTCAGGCTCAAGCGCAGCACCTTGTCGGCCCGTGCCTCGTTGGACTTGGCGCTGTCGAGCAGCTTCTCCAGCCTCGCTTCGAGCCGCTGGTTACGGCCGCGCAGCAGATCCACCTGACGCTCGATCAGCGACACCGCCGAACCGGCCGCGTGGGTGATCTCGATCTGCTCCAGCAGTTGCGGATGGCGGGTCAGCAGCAGCGGATCGCGGTTCAGATAGGCGATCACCTGCGCCTCGTCCGGCAGCGTCACGGTGGTTTCGGCCGGGGCCGGCGTGCTGGTTTCGGTCAGATCGACCACTCGAATCTCCCTTCAAAAACCGTGGTGGCGGGGCCGGTCATCAGCACCGGCGATGCATCGAGGCCATCCCATTCCAGATTCAGCAGACCGCCCCGGAGTGATAGTTCGGCGCGGCCATCCAGCAGGCCCCAGCTTCTGGCGACGGCAAAGGCCGCGCAGGCGCCGCTGCCGCAGGCCAGGGTTTCGCCGGAGCCGCGTTCGTAGACGCGCAGCCTGGCGTGCGTCGCGTCGATGATCTGCAGAAAGCCGACATTGACCGATTCCGGAAACAGCGTATGCGCCTGCAGCAGCGGGCCGATCCGTTCGACTTCGGCGCCATCGACGTCATCGACCCGAATCACCGCATGCGGATTGCCCATGCCGACCGCACCGAAACGGACACGGCTGCCATCGGCGAGCGTGGCTTCGTAATGCGCGGCGCGGGCATCGGCCGCCAGCGGGATTTCGGACGGCGCAAAGCGCGGTGCGCCCATGTCGACGGTGACTTCGCCGTTATCGAGCAGACGCAGTTCCAGGCTGGCGCTGGTAGTGCGCACGCGCAATGCGCGCTTGGCACTCAGGCCGTGATCGGCCACGAAGCGCGCCAGACAGCGCGCGCCGTTGCCGCACTGGCCCACCTGCGAGCCATCAGCGTTGTAGATGCGATAGCCGAAGTCCACCTCGGCCGACGGCGCGGGATCGACCACCAGCACCTGATCGCAGCCGACGCCGAAACGGCGATCGCTCAGGCGGCTGAGCAGTGCTGCATTCGGCTGGAATGGCTGGATGGTGGCGTCGATGACGACGAAATCGTTCCCGAGGCCCTGCATCTTGGTGAATGGGAATGTGCTTGGAGGCATCCGGCCAGCGTAGCGGCTTAGGCCGAACCTGTCATGGCTCAGCGTGCAGAAACGGCGCTTCGCCGGGCGGCGAAGAGGCCTTGAGAGAGCCTCGAGAGGGCGAGCGGAATGGATGTCGTTTGATAACAAGAATCCTTATCATCTAATATTGACTTCAGATTTACTAAAACTTCACTGCGCCCTCCGCACGGCACCGTGACCAGTAGCCGAACCACTCAGGACCCTGCTCCCGATGCCGCTGAACCCGCCGACGGTGCCTTCCCGGAAACTGCCCGGGAAATTCACGCTCGCTGTCTCTGCCGCCATGCTGGCGGCGCTGTCTCTGCCAGCGATGGCCGCGACCCAGCAGGAAGTGCTGGAGCAGAAGGTGGATGCGCTAGCCAAGCAGCTCGAAGCGCTGCAGGCGGAACTGAAAGCGCTGAAGGCGGAGCGAGCCGAAGCAGCCGCCGCGCCGGCCGCTGCGGCTCCAGCCGCGACCGCGGCGGCAGATCCCTCGGCCCAGCCGACTCGTCAGGACGCCCGCGCTGTCGCCGAGCACAAGGAAGCCTTTCTGTCCGGCTACGGCGAGGTCAACTTCAGCCGCTACGACCATGACGCCAGCCGCACCGAAGCCACCGTGCGCCGCGCTGTGTTCGGCATCGGCTACCGCTTCAACGACAGCACCAGCTTTGTCTCCGAGTTCGAGACCGAGAACACCGTGGTGTCGGCCGAGGACGGCGGTGAATTCGAGGTCGAGCAGTTCTACATCGATCACCGCTTCAACGATTACCTCAGCACCAAGGTCGGCTTGATCCTGATCCCGATCGGCTATCTGAACACCGCGCACGAGCCGACCCGCTACTTCGGCGTCGAGCGCAATAACGTCGAGACGCGGATCATCCCGTCGACGGAGCGTGAAGGCGGCATCTCGCTGTATGGCCGCACGCCGTTCGGGCTCAGCTACGACGTCGGCCTGACCACCAGCTTCAATCTGTCGAACTGGGATTACGCCTCGCCGGAAGGCGCTTACTCGCCGCTGGGCTCGATTCACGGCGAACTCGCCAACAGCCGCGCCTCCGATCTCGCCCAGTACGTGTCGCTGAACTACGACGGCATCACCGGCGTCAATTTCGGCGGCAGCGTGTTCACCGGCGAAGTCGGCCAGAACCAGAATGTCGGCGTCACGGCCAGCCCGCGTTTCATGCTCTGGGAAACCCATGCGCGCTACACGCAGGGTCCGCTGCAGTTGCAGACGCTGTACGCCCACGGCGGATTCAGCGACACCGCCGCGCTGAACCTGGCCAATGCCGGCGCGCTGACGCCGATTCCGAAAGCCTACTTCGGCTGGCTGGTGCAGGGCGCATACAGAGTCTGGCGAGCCGGCGATTACGCGCTGACGCCGTTCGTGCGCTTTGAGCGCTTCAACACCGGCTCCGATTACGCCGGCCAGCCGCCCGGCTTCGGCGCCATCGATCGGCCGACTGAAACCGCGTACACCTACGGCACCAGCTTCTTCATCACGCCGAACCTGGTGCTGAAAGCGGACTACCAGCAATACCGCCGCGCCAAGGAAGACAATCGCTTCAATCTTGGCGTTGGTCTGCAGTTCTATTGAGGCAAGACGTGAGCATGTCGTCGCGGATCGTGTTGTTGCCGCTCGTGGCCCTGGTGGCCAGCGCGCCGGCGCGGGCGACGGTCTACCTGTCGATCGAGGACGCCCAAGCCGCGATGTTCGGCGCGGCGGCGATGACCGCGCAGCCGCGGACGCTCGACGCCACGCAGATGGCAGCGATCGAGAAAGCCAGCGGCGTGCCGGTGCGCGGCAGCCTGGTAAGGGTCTGGCGCGCGGCCGATGGCGGCTGGTTTCTGCTCGATGCGGTGATCGGCAAGAGCGAGCTGATCACCTACGCGATCGGCCTCGACGCCGACGGCCGGGTCAAGCAGGTGGAAGTGCTCGAGTACCGCGAATCGCACGGCGGCGAAATCCGCTATCCGGGCTGGCGCAAGCAGTTCGTCAACAAGAAGGCGGGCGATGAACTGAGAGTCGGCGACGACATCCAGGGCATCAGCGGTGCGACGCTGTCCTGCGAGCACGTCACTGATGGCATTCGTCGCCTGCTGGCGACCTGGGCGCTGGTGCTGAAGCCGTTGGCCTGAAGCCCGTTCCGTAAGCGCATCGTTCCGGCGCCAGTAGACTTGCGGCGATGACTTCCAAACACCGGCATCCGCCAGGCACCCACGATTCCGATGCGCCGGTGCCGGCGTTCCTGCTGCGCGCCCGGCGCCTGGCGTCGATAGCCTCGGCCCGGATGCCGGACTGGCAGCGGCGTGCCGTCTACGTGGTGACCGCGCTGCTATTGCTCAGCGGCTCAGCCTGGTTGCTGCTGCGTTACTACGGCGCCATCGAAGGCGAATTCGGCCCGTCGCCCAGCCCCTGGGAACACCCGGCCTTGGCCGTGCACGGCGCGGCGGCGATGAGCTTCCTCTTTCTGCTCGGCAGCCTGCTGCCGGTCCACGTGATGCGCGGCCTGGCCTTGCAACGCAATCGGCGGACCGGCTACGCGCTGCTGGCACTGAACGGCCTGCTCGCGCTCAGCGGTTACGGCCTGTACTACGCAGGCGGCGATCAACTGCGCGCCGCGATCAGCCTGCTGCATTGGCTGCCGGGCCTGCTGCTGGCGGCGTTGCTGGTCGTCCATATCGTCCTCGGCCGCCGCCAGCGCAGCGAATGAACCAGCTGCGCCGCGCGCGGCCCTGGCTGGGGACCTTGGTCGAGATTTCGGTTGCTGCGGATCTCGATACGCCCCTGCTGCTGGCTGCTGTCGACGCCGCGTATGCCGCGATCGCCGAGGTGCATACCGCGATGAGCGTGCACGAGCCTGGCAGCGAGCTGTCGCGGCTGAATCGCAGCGCGCATCTGGCGGCAGTGCCAGTCAGCGCTGAAGTACTGGCCGTGCTGCGGGCAGCGCTCGCT
>NZ_CAISIQ010000392.1 GCF_903885465.1 uncultured Nevskia sp. | reverse complement strand
TGAAGAACGTGTGTAGATGCAGATTGCAGATCGGGCACCCTGCGAAACGTCGGAACTGGAGATGGGTGAACTTCGACGGGGACGCGGGAACGGTCAAAGAACTTCCTTGAATGGTCTGCACCGTGAAGCTCGGAATGATCTGGCCGACTTGTACTTTCATGGCTGCGCTTCTCGTATGAACGGCTTTCAGATCAGGCGGCAACCGCGCGGGCCAGTTGCTTCAAGGTCGGAAGCAGCTCGCTCGGGTCCGGACGACGGGTGTAATCCGGGTTCACTTCGGCGTAGGCGATCACGCCGTCCTGGGCGATCACGTAACGGCCAGGCATCGGCAGCGTCCAACTCGGCTCGCCGTTGGTCTCGGCCAAGTCGATCTTGAACATCTTGTAGATCTCCCGCAGATACTCGGGCAGCACGAAGCGGATGCCGAAGGTCGCGGCAGTCTCACCGCCCCGGTCGCTCAGGATCGGGAAGCTCAGTTTGTTGTCGCGCTGGGCTTTGCGGCTGAATATGGCGGTTTGCGGCGAAATCGCGACCAGTTCGGCACCCTGCTCGCGGATCTCCTTGGCGGCGGCTTCGATCGCCTGCAGGTCCAAGTTGCAGTACGGGCACCACGCGCCGCGGTAGAACGTGACAACCAGCGGGCCCTTGCGCAGCAGGTCCGCCGAGGAAACGGACTTGCCGTCGGAATCTAGGAGGGTGAAGGCCGGGGCTTGATCGCCGGCCTTGAGGGCACGTTCAGCCTGGCCGCTGGCAATCAACTCCTGGGTGGCCTTGTGCATCACCGCGAAAGTCTCGGGCGCCGCCTTGGTTTCGAAATTCGCTTTCAAGGCGTCCAGCTTGGCTTGCAATGACATGGTTGGTCTCCGGTTGTTCAGGGCGCCGCTTGGCCTTGGCGTGCATAATTAGTTATTCGAATTCGAAGGGGTAGGGCCATTTCTCAAGTAATATATATTTGAGATACAAATGAGCGATCGACTCTTCTCACTCCGACTTTTCTCGCGCGTGGCGCGGCTCAGGAGCTTTTCCGTGGCCGGTCGCGAGTTGGGGCTATCGCAGCCGTCCTCGTCCAGGATCATCTCCGGGCTGGAAAAAGAGGTGGGCGTAACGCTGCTGACCCGCACCACTCGCGGAGTGACGCTGACCGAGGCTGGCAGGGACTATCTCGAACGAATCGAACCGATCCTGGTTGCCCTGGAGGAGGCGGATCATGCCGCCCGCGGCACCGGCGAGTTGCGCGGCATCCTGCGTATTGCGGTGTCAACGCCGATTGCCGTTCGAGAGTTGGCGCCGCGTCTGCCTGCGTTCATGGACCGACACCCTGCATTGCGGGTCTCCCTGCAAATGAGCGACCAGCGTCAGGATCTGGTGAACGAAAGCATCGACGTCGGCTTGCGATTCGGAGCGCTGACCGATTCAAACGCCGTCGCACAGCCTCTGGGCCAATCGCGCAGGCTGCTCGTAGCGTCGCCGGCATACCTTGCGAAGGCTGGAACTCCCGAGTCTCCCGGAGAACTGGCCAGCCATTCGCTCATCGTGGGTCCTTCGGGCGTTACTCCAGCCGGATGGTCCTTCCAACGGAATGGACGGACGACGTCCATCCGCGCGGAAGGGCGACTGACTGCCACCGTCAACGAAGGTGCGACCGCCGCAGCCGTCGCCGGGCTCGGCATCATGTCGACGCTCGAATGGGGCTGCCGCGCCGAGTTGGCAAGCGGTGCCCTGACAGAGGTCATGGTTGACTGGAAGATGGAAACAATTGCGATCCATGCGGTCTTTCCAGCCGGTCGCGCCGCGAAACCTTCCGCACGCGCGTTCGTCGAATACTTCCGGACCGCACTGGGCGCGTAGGAAACCGGACGTTGTGGCGCTCGGAATGACACTGGAAGTGTCGGGAGCCAGCTGACTGATGCCGACTCCCGACCTTCTTGAGCCTTCGCCAGCTCAGCCTTTCATGCCGATGTCCTGCCAGCCGGCGGACAGCGAGGCCGATGCGCTGGGTCTGGCATTCATGCGCGCCAGCCAAGCGCTGATGTTGGTCAGCGCGGGGTCGATCACCAGGCCGGTCGACAAGCAGAAATCGAGACAGCAGTACAACGCCAGATCGGCGACCGTGAGCCGCTCTCCGCAGACATAGGTCTGCCCCTCGAGCATCGAATCGAGCAGCACCACGCCGTCGAGGCCTTTGGCGCGCAGCCCGTCGGCAGCTTCCGGAACGCAGCGGAAGCGGTGCTCGAACAAGGCCAGTCCTGGGCCGAAGCGGAAGGCGTTGTAGAGGTATTCGGTGGCCTGTAGTTCGACGCGGCGCAGGTTCATGCGGGTCTCCGCCCGCTCCCAGGCGTTGCTGCCGATCAGGGCCGGTGCAGGATGCAGTTCTTCGAGGAACTCGCAGATCGCGCCGGTCTCCGACAGCACATGGCCGTCGTCCAGTTCGAGGCAGGGAATGCCGCCGGCCGGATTCTTCTTGCGGTAGGCCTCCTGACGATTCTCGGCGCCGAACAGGTCGACACTTTCAAACGGGATCGACAGGCCTTTCTCGGCAATGAACATGCGCACCATGCGCGGATTCGGGCCGAATGACTGTAGTAGTTTCATGATGCTGTTCTCCTCGTTCGCAACGGATGGACCCGCTTCAGTGCGGCTTGCTCAGTGCTTGCCCAGTGCCTGCAAATAAGGCTCGATGTCCGGTGCAATCGCATCCATCGCGCGCAGGCGTTCGAAGTGAGCGAAGGCCTTGGGGAACTCCGCTCGGCTTGCTGCAGACAGCATCGGCCGCAGCGCCAGCCCTTGCAGCAGATCGGCGTGCGGCAGTTCGTTGTGGAACAGGGTCATTTCGGCGACGAAGCAGATATCGGCAAGCGTCAGGCGTTCGCCGACCAGAAATCCTGCTGGTCCTTGCAGCGCCCGCTCGATGCCGCCCATGTAGGTCGCGAACGCCTGCTCGGCACTGCGATGTGCCTCAGCGGCAATCGATCCTGACCACAGCGCCAGCACATAGATCTGCGTATCGCGGGCGAACAGCAGGCTGGCGTCGAGGAAGCTATCGATGCGCGAAGCGCTGTACGGATCGTCGCCGTACAGCTTGGCGTCGTCATGACCCAGGCGAGCCACGGCCCGCATGATGCTGTTCGATTCGAAGATGCCGACCTTGCCATCCGGGCTGAACGCGGCCGGCACGGTGCCGAAGGGATGCGCTTCCAGGAAGGCTTCGGTCTTGTACAGCGTGCTGGTGAAGCCTTTCTTCGCGGTGCGCAGAAGATGCTCCAGCGATGCACGCTCGGCATCCGACATGACATGGGCATCGAAATCCCAGAGCCAGTGCTTCAGCTCGGGCACCGAAGCTCCCCGAACATCGAGGGTGACGCCGCACAGGCGTGCCGTGATCGTCGCCTTCGCGATTCTGGGATTCGGCAGGTAGGAAAAGATGCGCAGTGCGCTCATCGGAAGCTCTCGACGTTCATGGTTCGGCGAGCCGGTTCAGGCGCCGGCGAAACGTTTCGCTGCGCCGGCAACGCGCAGGCCGAGCTTCTGCGCAGTCAGCAGATCGCTTTCCGGCGGTGCCAGTTCCGCCGGCTGATCGAAGTTGGCCTGTGCCATCGCGCCCATCCAGCTGCCGAGCCGGTTGATGTCGTTGACCGAACCGGTGCTGACGTTATTGCCGGGCATCAGACCCGTGCTGATCCAGAACATGCCGTGCTGCGCGGCGAAGATCGCCAGCGAGACCAGCGTGTTGAGCTTGTCGCCGCTCTGGCTCGACGAGGTGGTGAAACCGGCGGCGACCTTGTCCGCCCATTCCTGCTTCATCCAGCGCGAGGAGCTGTCTTCCATGAATTTCTTGAATACGGCTGACGGCCCGCCCATGTAGGTCGGGCAGCCGAAGATCATGCCGGCGCTGCTGCCCAGTTCATCCCAGGAAATATCCTTGGCAACATCGACGAGTAGCGCCTTGGCGAAGCCCGATTGCTCGACGCCTTCGGCGACGGCTTGTGCCTGACGCGCGGTGTGGCCGTAGCCGCTGTGGAACACGACTGCAATGTGCATGGCGAATCTCCTCGAAGGATGTCCTTTGATTTGGACGATGCCGACTCTGATTTATACCGATCGGTACAGCTAAACTATACCGCGTGGTACAGTTGGTCAACACAGGGAAAAATCTGTCGGAATCTGCCCCATGGCTAGAAAGATCGAACGCGAAGAAGCGCTGGACCGAGCACTCACCCTGTTCTGGGATCGCGGCTATCGCGGCACCTCGATGGACATGCTGACCAGCACGCTCGGTGTCGAAAAGCCCAGCGTCTACGCGAGCTTCGGCAGCAAGCAGAAGCTCTATCTGGAAGCGCTGCTCCAGTATCGGCAGCTGGTGCTCGACATCGTGCAGGGCATGCTGGATGAAGCACCGGATGCTCGTGCCGGGCTCGACAGCGCCATCCGCAAGATGATGGCGCGCGGTGGGCGTACAGAGCGCAAGGGCTGCTTCGCGACCAACTCGGCACTAGAACTGGGCGATGAAGATCCCGAGGCGCAGGCCATCGTCCGCGACACCTTCGCGGCGCTGACCACAGTGTTCCGCAAGACCATCCAGCGCGGCCAGGCAGAAGGTACGGTGCGCAGCGATTGGAGCGCCGACGTGCTGGCGCAGTACCTGGTCAACGGCATCGAAGGCGCGCGAATCATGGAGCGCACCAAGGCCAGCAATCGCGCGATGGATCAGGTCGCGGCATTGACCCTGAGCATGCTCGATCTGCCCACTCAGCAAGCAGCGCGCGGCTGACCGCGCGCGTCACGGAGAAGCGCATGAGCAAACCAGTCGCCCTGATCACCGGCGTGGGCCCCGGCACCGGCGCGGCACTGAGCCGCCGCTTCTCGAAAGGCGGTTATCGCGTCGCCATGCTGGCTCGCGATGAAGCACGGCTGAAGCTGCTGGAAAGCGAGATCGAGGACAGCAAGGCCTTCGTCTGTGATGTCACCGACGTCGAGCAGATCGACGCGACGCTGGCCGCAGTCAGGCAGAGCTTCGGCAATCCTTCGGTGTTCATCCACAACGCCGTCGGCGGCACCTTCGGCAACTTCCTGGATATCGATCCGGCCGAGCTGGAACGCAACTTCCAGATCAACACCATGGCGCTGCTGCATCTCGCGCGGCGGCTGGCGCCGCCGATGATCGCGGCCGGGCAGGGCGTGATCCTGGCCACCGGCAACACCTCCGCGTTCCGTGGCAAGGCGAACTTCGCCGGCTTCGCGCCGAGCAAGGCAGCGCAACGCGTGCTCGCCGAAGCCATCGCTCGAGAAGTGGGACCGAAGGGCGTGCACGTGGCCTATCTGACCATCGATGCGGTCATCGACCTGGCATGGACGCGCAAGGCCTTTCCCGGCCGCCCGGACGACTTCTTCATCAAGCCCGCAGCGATCGCTGACGAGGCCTGGCATCTGGCGCATCAGGACCGTTCGGCCTGGACCTTCAATGCCGAGATCAG
>NZ_CAISIQ010000391.1 GCF_903885465.1 uncultured Nevskia sp. | reverse complement strand
GTGGAATTAGTTCGGCGGGAGTTGCGAAAAAATTCGGCGAAAGTCGAAAATTCTTTCGAAAAGATCGCAAGTAGCGGATTTTGAAAGAATTGTTTTTCGAAAGATTTTCGGAATTTTGGGGTTGTGGCGCTGCAAGGCTGTGAAAGGCCGGTCCCGGGGGGGACCGGCCTTGTCGTTTCTGACGTCCTCAGCCCGGCAAAAAACTCAGCTCGCCGCACTGCTCGCATGACCGGTCTCGACATGGGCGGCATCCCAGTTCGCACCGATGCCCCAGTCGGCAACCAGTGGCACCGCCAGCTTTGCGGCCTCGCACATGCGGGAAGCGATCGTCGGCCCCAGTTCGGAAAGTTGCGCGCGAGGCCCCTCGAACACCAGTTCATCGTGCACCTGCAGGATCATCCGCAGGTCCGGCGCGTGGGCCGGCAGCCAGGCGGCGACATCGATCATTGCCCGCTTGATCAGATCCGCCGCCGTGCCCTGCAGCGGTGCGTTGATCGCAGTGCGCTCGGCGTACTGACGCTGGGCGGCATTGCGGCTCTGGATCTCCGGCAGATACAGCCGGCGCCCGAACATGGTTTCGACGTAGCCCAGTTCATGGGCCTGCGCCTTGGTCGTCTCCATGAAGCGCTTGACGCCCGGATAGCGGGCAAAGAAGCGGTCGATGTAGTCCTGCGCGTCGCCGCGGCCGATGCCGAGCTGCTTGGCCAGGCCGAAGGCCGAGATGCCGTAGATCAGCCCGAAGTTGATCGCTTTCGCGGAGCGCCGCGATTCAGCGCTGACCTGATCGAGCGGCTGGCCGAACACTTCGGCGGCGGTTGCCTGATGAATGTCGATGCCGCGCCGGAAGGCGTCCTGCAGGCGTTCGTCGCCTGAGAAATGCGCCATCAGCCGCAATTCGATCTGCGAATAGTCGATCGACAGCAGCGCGTTGCCGTCCTCGGCAATGAACGCCTGGCGAATGCGCCGGCCATCGGCCGTGCGCACCGGAATGTTCTGCAGGTTCGGATCGTTCGACGACAGCCGCCCGGTTTGCGCCACCGCCTGGTGGTAAGACGTATGAATGCGCCCGGTCTGCGGATTGACCTGCTTCGGCAGGTTGTCGGCATAGGTCGATTTCAGCTTGGCCAGGCCGCGCCAGTCGAGGATCAGCCGCGGCAGTGGATGTTCGCTGCTCAGTTCCTCGAGCACGTTCTCGGCCGTCGACGGATCGCCCTTCGGCGTCTTGCTGACCACGCGCAGCTTCAGCTGATCGAACAGAATGATCTGCAGCTGCTTCGGCGAACCGAGATTGAACTCGCCGCCTGCCGCCTTGAACACCTCCAGCTGCAGCTCGTCCATGCGCCGCGCCAGCTCGCCGCTGATCTTGACCAGCAGCGGCGCATCGACCTTCACGCCGGCAAATTCCATCGCCGCCAGCACCGGCACCAGCGGCATCTCGATGGTGTCGAATACCGACTTCAGCGACGCTTCCGCGGCAATTTTCGGATACAGCGTCTGATGCAGGCGCAAGGTGATGTCGGCGTCTTCGGCCGAGTACTGCGTCGCTTCCTCGATCGC
>NZ_CAISIQ010000390.1 GCF_903885465.1 uncultured Nevskia sp. | reverse complement strand
TCCTGATGAGGCACGGCGACTTCGGCAGTCACTTCCGTGCTGGAGACGACTCTGCCGTACTCGGCAGCCTCCGCGACGGTGCAAGCCGAGGCCAGACTTATCGCGATCAGGGATCTCTTGAAGTTGGTGTTCATGGCGCGTTCCTTTCTGAAGCCCTACGCGGCAAATGCCGCAGTTGAAGAGTGAGCACGGCGGGTAGCGGCGATATTTCAGAACGCCTGCGGCCTGTTACAGCTGCAATGTGGCTTCAACGGAAGTCGGCGAGATCGCGGAGATCGAGGTCGAACAACCCGCCTTGTGGCAGGTTCATCGTGTAGCCGCGCCGCCAGTTGCCGCGTTGCGCGGTGATGCGGTAGATGCCGGCAGGCAGCGGCAGTTCGATCAACGCTGCCGCGTCGTCGACTGCAAGAACACTGATGCCGTCCTGGTCTTCGATGCGCAGGCTGAGTGGCGCCTGCATGGCGAAGCCGAGGCCGGCGACGCAGCGGGCCAGCCAGCGCCGTGCCGGGCCTGTCGGCCGGTGGGCGCTACCGGTGTGGAGCACCAGACGTGCCGTCAAGGCGGGCGCCACCGGCGTATCCGTCGCAGTCGTCATGACCGGGGTCCCTTGGCAGAGCAGGCATCGGGATTGATGCGCCGAAGCATCTTCCCGGGACCTTTGCACCGCGCTGTGTCGGCGCGGCATCTACCGTGTTGCAACTGAAATACTTCTGCGTGCCGGGGTTCAGGCCAGCAATTCGTCGAGCGCCTGTGCCAGTTCGGCCCGTTCGATGGGCTTCGCCAGTACCCGCGTCACGCCTGCCGCCAGGGCCCGCTCGGCGAGCGCCGGACCGCCATAGCCGCTGATCAGCAGCACCGGCAGCCCTGGCGCAAATTCGCGCAGCGCTTCGGTCATTGCGGTGCCGCTCAAGCCGGGCATGGTTTCGTCGGTGATGACGATGGTGTAGCGCGTGGGCTGCTCACGCAGCAACTGCAGGGCGGCCCGAGGATCACTGCTGCCTTCGGCCTGATAGCCGAGACCGCGCAGCATCGCCGTCAGCAGATCGACCAGCGCCGGCTCGTCATCGATAACCAGCACGGTCGTTGCGGATCGCGCTGTAGTGCTTGGCGCACTCGCGACGACCATCTCCGTCTGCGGCTGATCGCTGGCCTCGGCAATCCGGTACTCGGGCAGATACAGCGTGAAGCGCGCGCCCTTGCCGGGCCGGCTGCGCACGTCGATCGCGCCGCCGAACTCGGCGACCACGCCGTGCACCACGGCCAGTCCCAGGCCGGTACCGGACTCGCTGCTGCGAGTGGTGAAGAACGGCTCGAACAGATGCTCCATCACGGCCGGCGTGATGCCGCGTCCCTGGTCGGCCACGCTCAGCTCCAGGTAATGACCAGGCGCGAGCTGGCTGTGCGACAGCACCTGCGCCTCGTCGATCTGCAGGCGCTGCAGATGGACGCTGACCATGCCGCCGTCGGGCATCGCCTGCAGGGCATTGGTGCAGAGATTGAGCACCGCCTCATAGGCCTGGGTGGAATCGCCGCGGAGCATTGCGCCGGGTGCTTCCAGCGCGCGCTCCAGCACCAGGCCGGGACGCAGCGAGCCGGCCAGCAGATCGAGCACTTCCTCGATCACCGGGCCGAGCTCGAAGATGTCCGAGGTCTGTGCGCCGCCCTTGCTGAACGACAGGATGCGTTCGACCAGCGACTTGCCGCGCTCGGCGGCCTGCAGCACCCGGTCGAGATAACGCGCCTGGTTGCCGTCGGCCGGGGCGAGGTCGCGGGCCATCTCGCCGAAGCCGACGATCGAGGCCAGCAGGTTGTTGAAATCGTGCGCCACGCTGCCGGCCAAGGTGCCCAGAGACTCGAGCTTGCCGGCGCGGGCCTGCTGGGCCTGCAGCGCCTGCTGCGCTTCGCTGCGCCGCCGATCGGCGCGATGCACCACCAGCACCGCGGCTAACAGCACCAGCAGCGCCAGGCCGAGCGCAGCGGCGGTGAGCCGCGCCGCTTCGCGCCATTCATGAAGCACGGCATCGATGTCGCGGGTCATCACCACGCTGAGGCCGTAGCGCTGCAGCCGATGCAGGCCGACCAGACGCTCGCTGCCGTCGCGGAAGCGGTGCAGTTCCATGCTGGTGCGCGAGGCCAGCCGCTGTGCCAGCGTGGCTTCGTCGAGCACCTGGTTATCAACGATGAGGCCGGCCAGCCGCGCGCCATCGGCGCGGAACACGGCCATGCGCGCGTCGGCGGCCGGGCTGGCGGCCGAGAATGCACCGAGCAGACCGGTCGCCGGCAAGGCGGCGACGATCCAGCCATCGCCAATGCCGGGCGCCGCGCGGAAGCGGACGGCGAGGGCGACGCCCGCTTCCGGCAAGGCATCGACCCGGAATGGACGGCTGATGGCGATATCGTCGACGGCCAACCCGGCCAAGGCCGGCAGGAAGCTCGCAGGCTCAGGCGCCGAACTGGTATCCGAGCCGGCGATCAGCTGTCCGCCATCGCCGAGCAGCCACAGCGTCTGCACCAGCGGCATCAGTTTCACGCGGGTCTGCAGCGCCAGCTGGGCGTCGGCACCACTGGACGGCAGGCGGGCGCTGGCCAGTTCGCCACGGATCGCCAGCAAGCCTTCTTCGGCACCCTGCAGACTGCGCTCGACTTCGTCGGCCAGCGCCAGCGACAGCAGACTCAGTTCGCGCGTCTGCGCCGCCAGCGCGTCCTGCCGCAGATGCCAGAGCGCGGTGGCGGAGGCGGCGATCAGGCTCAGCGCCATGCCCACCGCCACCCACCACAACCTCGCGTCGGCCGGTCTGTTCGGGGTGGCGATATTCATGCGCTACGATACTTCACCCTGCTTCGGGGTCATGAGCTGCCAGCCGCCGACGAGATGACCAGCACCAGCGTGCCGCACATTCTTGTCATCGATGACGACCCGGCCATTCGCGAGCTGGTGGTCGAGTATCTGAGCCAGAACGAAATGAGGGTCAGCGCCGGCGGCAACGGTCGCGAACTGTTCGAGGCGATGGATCGTGAGGCGATCGATCTGGTGCTGCTCGATCTCAAGCTGCCGGGCGAAGACGGCATGCAGCTGGCGCGGACGCTGCGCGAACGCGCCACGGTGCCGGTGATTCTGCTGACCGGCCGCAGCGAGGAAGCCGACCGGGTGATGGGCCTGGAACTCGGCGCCGACGACTACGTGACCAAGCCGTTCAGCCCGCGCGAGCTGCTGGCCCGCGTGCGCGCGGTGCTGCGCCGCTATCAGGTGCAGGCGACCTTGCCGGAGCGCGACGGTTCGCGGCGCGCCTTCCGCTTTTCCGGCTGGGAGCTGAACCTGCGGACCCGCCGGCTGCGCTCGCCGGCCGGCGATACCGTGGCGCTGTCCAATGGCGAATTCAGCCTGCTCAACGCGCTGTGCCGCGCGCCGCAGCGGGTGCTGACCCGCGACCAGCTGCTGTCCTTGTCGCGGCTGCACGAGGCGGAAGTCTACGATCGCACCATCGATGTGCAGATCCGCCGGTTGCGGCTGAAGATCGAAGCCGATCCCGCCAAGCCGGAGTTGATCCGCACCGAGCGCGGCGCGGGCTACCAGCTCGCCAGCACCGTCGAAACCCTGTTCTGAATCCGGCTCGATCAGGATCGGCTCTCCGTATGTTCCTGCGTGAAGCGCCGCTCCGCCTCGGCCAGGTGGCGCACCAGCACATGGGAGATGACGTTGACGCCGACGCCGCCGAACATCGCCGGCAACAGGTAGAGCGCCACCGAGACCTGCGAGGTGAAGACCCAATCGTCGGACAAGGAAGGCGTGTCCTTGGCCAGAATCGCCAGGGTCTGCAGGAAATAGACATCGAGTCCGGCGACTGCGATCAGCGCCAGACCGAGCAGCAGCACGTTGCGCGGCGAGATCGCGCGCTTGACCAGCAAGACGGCGTAGACGCCGATCGGCAGACCGGTGGACAGCGTCACCATCAGCCAGAAGCGCAGCTCGGCGAACACGGAATTGCTGACCGAATTGCTCATGGCGCGTCCGGCGCTGCGGCCACTATCGCGGTCTTGGCGCTGACTGGCTGCCAGCGGCCGGCGATGTTCTTCAGCAGCTGATCGACCGCCGCCAGCTGGCGATTGCGAACCCCGAGCAGGCTGTTCTCGCTGGTCAGCGCCGCGGTCTGCGCAGTCACCACATTGAGCGCGCTGACCGTGCCATCGCGGTACTGGTCCAGGGTGATCTCGACATTGCGCTGGGCAGCGGCCAGCGCCTGCTCCTGCAGCGCCGCCTCCTGCTGCAACTGATCGGCAAGCACCAGGTTGTCCTCGACTTCCTGCAGCGCGGTCAGCACCGTTTGCCGATAGCTCGCCGTCGCCTGATCGGCGTTGGCGCGCGCCTGGGCGCTGGCCAGCCGGCGCTGGCCGCCATCCAGAATCACTTCGGCCAGGTTGGCGCCGACCGTCCAGGCGAAGTTCGGCGCGCTGATCAGGCCGGTCAGCGCATCGCCGATGTAACCGGCCGTCGCCGACAGGCTCAGGGTCGGAAACCAGGCCGCGTCGGCGACGCCGATCTGCGCGTAGGCGGCGATTACACGCCGTTGCGCAGCAGCGATATCGGGCCGCCGTTCGAGCAGGCTGGCCGGCAGCTGTTCGGGCACCGGCGGTGCTGTGGGCAGCGCCGCCGTGGCGCTCAGATCCAGCGCCGACGGCGGCACGCCGAGCAGCACGGCGATCGCGTGTTCGAGCTGGGCGCGCTGGGCATTCAGCTCGGAGATCTGCGCCTGCGTGCCTTTCAGCTGGGTGGTCGCCTGCAGCACGTCGCTGCGGCCGGCGAGACCGCCGTCATAGCGGATCTGGGTCAGATCGAGCGAATGCTGGTAGGCCGTGGCGCTGCGCTCGAACAGCGAGCGCTGAGCCTCGGCGGTGCGCAGGGAGAAATAGGTCTCCGCCAGGATTGCCTGGGCCGATAGCTGTGCCGCAGCAAGATCATCGGCGCTCGCCTGCAGCGACGCCGCAGCACCGCTTTTGGCCTGCGACAAGCGCCCCCAGAGGTCCAGTTCCCAGGTTGCAGTCGCAGACACGGTGTACGGATCCTTGCCGCGCTGGGCATCGAGGCCGGCCGACAGACTCGGCAGGAAAGCCGTGCGGCTGGCGGCATAGACGGCTCGCGCGTTGGCGACCGCGGCGGCGGTGGCCTTGAGGTTTTCGTTGCCGATCACCAGCCGCCGTTCGAGATCGTCGAGCACCGGGTCCTGGAACAAGGTCCACCAGTCGTCGGGAATCGGCGCGCTGAGGGCGGCGGCCTTCTGCCAGTCGCCGGTTTCCTTGAACGCAGCCGGTGCCGTGACCGGATCGGGTGGTTTGACGGCGGTCACCGCGCAGCCGGCGAGACCGCCAGCGAGCAGCGTCAGCGCGATGACGCGAAAGTGGATGCGGGACTTCATGGGGCGGGCAGGGGTTGGACGGAAGCCGAAACATGGAAGGCCTGACGCGGATGGCGACGGCGCAGGCGGTCGAGCAGCACGAACACCACCGGCGTGGTGTAGAGCGTCAGCAGCTGGCTGAGGATCAACCCGCCGACGATGGCGATGCCGAGCGGCTGGCGCAGTTCGGCCCCGTCGCCACTGCCCAGCGCCAGCGGCAGCGCGCCGAAGATCGCCGCGCAAGTCGTCATCAGGATCGGGCGCACGCGCAGGTTGGCCGCGCGGTAGATCGCCTCGCCCGCGGTGGCCGGGCCGAATCGCTGCCGCTCGATGGCGAAGTCGATCATCATGA
>NZ_CAISIQ010000389.1 GCF_903885465.1 uncultured Nevskia sp. | reverse complement strand
CGTCATCCCCGCGCAGGCGGGGATCCAGTTCTTTGGCTTTCCGCGGCGCATGAACGGCAGAACTGGATTCCCGCCTGCGCGGGAATGACGGGATTTTCAAGGCTTCTACTGTTCGAAGGCGCTTTGGAATTGCCCGAGAATCAGGCCGCTTTCAAGGTTGCGATGTCGATCACGAAGCGGTACTTCACATCGCTCTTGACCATGCGGTCATAAGCCTCGTTGATGTGCTTGATGTCGATCACCTCGACATCCGACACGATGCCGTGCTCGGCGCAGAAATCGAGCATCTCCTGCGTCTCGGCAACGCCGCCGATCAGCGAGCCGGCGAGGTGACGGCGCTTGAACACCAGCGGTGCCATCTCGATCGTCGGCGGCTTGTCCGGCACGCCGACCAGCGTCATCGTGCCTTCGCGCTTGAGCAGCACCATGTAGGCGTTGAGATCGTGCGGGGCGCTGACGCAGTCGATGATGAAATCGAAGCTGTTGAGGTGTGCGGACATCGCCTTCTTGTCGTTGGAGATCACCGCTTCCTTGGCACCGAGCCTGACCGCATCGGCCACCTTGCTCGGCGAAGTGGTGAACAGCACCACGTGGGCGCCCATGGCATTGGCAATCTTCACCGCCATGTGACCGAGACCGCCGAGGCCGACGACGCCGACCTTGTCACCCGGGCCCACCTTCCAGAAGCGCAGCGGCGAATAGGTGGTGATGCCGGCGCAGAGCAGCGGCGCCACGGCGTTCAGCGGCAGCTTGTCCGAGACCCGCAGCACGAAGGCTTCATCGACGACGATGTGGCTGGAATAGCCGCCGTAAGTGGTCGAGCCGTCGTGGCGGTCTTTACCGTTATAGGTGCCGGTGAAGCCCTTTTCGCAGTACTGCTCGACGCCTTCCTGGCAGGCCGCACAGGTGCGGCAGCTGTCGACCATGCAGCCGACGCCGACGGTATCGCCGACCTTGAAACCTTTGACTTCGGGGCCGACGGCGGCGATGCGGCCGACGATCTCGTGGCCGGGCACCATCGGGAATTTCGAGCCGCCCCATTCATCGCGGGCCTGGTGGACATCGGAGTGGCAGACGCCGCAGTAGAGGATGTCGATCGAGACATCCTTCGGGCGCAAGGCGCGGCGGTCGATCGTGAACGGAGCAAGCGGGACGCTGGCGGCGGGGGCCGCGTAGCTGAGCGAGGTGATGGACATTTTTGGGTTCCGGTGCTGACGGGGAGTGAATGATACCGATCGGTAACATACTCCTGGTCCGACAAGCGAGTGCTGCAAGCGTTCAAAAAAATGCTTGCGAGTTCCCGGATTGGCCCAGCCCTGCGATCAGCTCGCGGCTGTCATCTGCAGCTCGACGAGGTCCAGCAACTGGGCCAGCGATTCGCTGCCGGCCGGCTCGCAAAGCAGCAGGCCGATGTGGAAATCGAACTGCGCTTCGAGGATCGGATTCGCCGACAGGGCGGCGACCGCAGCCTGCAGCCGGCGACGGATCACTTCCACTTCACCGTACGAATCCGGCGCCAGGATCGCGAACCTGTCGTCGCTGATGCGGGCGACGATGTCGGTGGTGCGAAAGCTCTTGCGCAGGATCATCGAGGCCAGCGAGATCAGTGCATCGCTGGCGGCAGCGCCGAGGCGCGCATTGACGCCGCTCAGGCCGTCGAGCCCGATGCAGACCAGCGTGCAGGACGAGTTGCGCCGCCGTGCGCGCAGCAGTTCAGGCGCTGCCTGAGTGTCGAAACCGTGGCGGTTGAGCAGGCCGGTGAGGTTGTCGGTGATCGACTGCCGATGGGCGATCTCGTGCTGGCGTACGCGCTCGGTGTCGTCTTCGGCCAGACCACCGACATAGCGCTGGCCGGCGGCATCGTGGAACGGGAAGCGG
>NZ_CAISIQ010000388.1 GCF_903885465.1 uncultured Nevskia sp. | reverse complement strand
CACGTCCGCCAGGACCTGCGCAGCTATCGTCAGCTGCCGGTCAACTACTACCAGATCCAGACCAAGTTCCGCGACGAACGCCGGCCGCGCTTCGGCGTGATGCGCGCGCGCGAATTCATCATGAAGGACGCCTACAGCTTCCACATGGATGCCGAGTCGCTGGCCGCCGAGTACGAGAACATGCGCGCGGCCTACTCGAAGATCTTCACGCGCGTGGGTGTCGAGTTCCGCATCGTCAAGGCGGATGGCGGCGCCATCGGCGGCTCCCGCACCGAGGAATTCCACATCCTCGCGCAGGCCGGCGAAGACTTGCTGGCGGTCAGCGATGAAGGCGATTACGCGGCCAATGTCGAAGCGGCGGAAACTTTGCCGCAGGATGCGCACAGCGCCGCCAACGAGACGCTGACCAAGGTCGCCACGCCGTATCAGAAGACCTGCGAAGACGTCGCCAAGTTGCTAAAGCTGCCGCTGGCCCGCACGCTGAAGCTGATCGTGGTCAAAGGCGCGGAAGGCGGCTTGATCGCGCTAGCGGTCCGCGGTGATCACGAACTCAACACCATCAAGGCCGAGAAGCATCCGAAGATCGCCGCGCCGCTGAACCTGGCCAGCGATGCCGAAATCCAGGCCGCGTTCGGCTGCGTGCCGGGCTTCCTCGGGCCGGTCGGCGACAAAGTGACGGTGATCGCCGATTACGCGGCCGCTGCGCTCAGCGATTTCGTCTGCGGCGCCAACGAAGCCGGCTTTCACGTCACCGGTGCCAACTGGGGCCGCGACGCCGCCGAGCCGGAAGCGGCCGATCTGCGGATGATCGTCGAAGGCGATCCGTCGCCGGACGGTCGCGGCACGATCAAGCTCTACCGCGGCATCGAAGGTGGCCACATCTTCCAGCTTGGCAAGAAGTACACGAAGGCGATGAACGTCAGTGTGCTCGACGTCAATCAGCAGCCAGTGACGCCGGAAATGGGCTGCTACGGCATCGGCGTGTCGCGCATGGCAGCCGCCGTGATCGAACAGCGCAACGATGCGAACGGCATTCTCTGGCCGGATGCGATCGCGCCGTTCCGGGTCATCGTCTGCCCGATCGGGCTCGACAAGGCCGATACCGCCGCAGCCGTGAAGGGCGCTGCCGAAACGCTCTACACCGAGTTGCTGGCGGCCGGTGTCGACGTGGCCATGGACGACCGCGGCCTGCGTCCCGGCGAAATGTTCAAGGACGCCGACCTGATTGGTATTCCGCATCGCATCGTCATCGGTGCCAAGGGGCTGGCAACGCAGCAGTTCGAGTACAAGCGCCGTGATGCAGCGGCTGCCGAGCTGATTGCGGCGACGACCGGCGCGGTGCTCGACAAGCTCAACGGTTGATCGAAATGGGTGTCGGCGGCCTACGATCAGGCTGTCGAAATCTTGAGGTCGCGAGCGTGCTGATGCCCGAGGCTGTCCGCCGAAGCTGCTGGATGCTGCGCCCGGTTGCGGGGCTCTCCCTGCTGCTGGTCGCCGCCTCGGCATTGGCGGCGCCGACTCACGCCCCCGAACCCGAACTGCGCCTGCTGATGAAGCAGGCGATCGATTCGGCGACCAGCTTCGACGATCGCTATCTCGCCGAAATCTGGCTGACCGATATGTCCGGGCGGATGGCGAGGTACGTGCCGAAGGCGATCCCCGATCCCGAGCAGCGGCTGCGCTTTCTGCGCCTGCTGCATGCGGAGGCGACCAAGGCCGGCATCTCGCCGGAACTGGTGCTGGCGACCATCGATGTCGAAAGCCGCTTCGATCGTTTCGCGGTATCCAGCGTCGGCGCGCTCGGCTACATGCAGATCATGCCGTTCTGGATCGAGGAGATCGGCGAGAGGGGCGACAACCTGTTCCACACGCCAACCAATCTGCGCCTCGGCTGCACGATCCTGAAGTTCTATCTGGCCAAGGAAAAGGGCAGCTACGTGAAGGCGCTGGCGCGCTACAACGGCTCGATCGGCAAGCCGGATTATCCGTATCTGGTGCTGGATCGGCTGACGCGGCGCTGGAGCCGGTGAAGCAGGGGTCAGTGGCTGGTGGTCAGTGGCCGGCGACCAGCAGCGGGATCATCAGCTGGCCACTAGCCACGGAACACGGATCACTGCTTCCCGACGGGATGACTGGCTGCGTAGTCCAGCGCCTCGGTGACGGCTTTCAGGCTCGGGTAACGCGGCACCCGCAGTTTCTGGCCGCTCTTCACTTGGCTGGGCTGCGGCAGTGACTTCGGGTTGGCGCGCCAGATCAGCGGCCACAGATTGGCGTTGCCGTAGGTTTCCGGCTTCGCCGCGATCTGCCACAGGCTTTCGCCGTTGCCGACGCTGTAGCTGTTGTATGCAGCATCCAATTCGTCGTTCAGCCGCAGCAGGCCGACCAGGGCGTTTTCCTGCTCGCCGCGTGCCGCCGTCGCTTCGAGCTGGGCGATGCGCGCTAGCTGGGCATCGTCCAGTCCAGTGCGCTCGCTGGCCTTGGTGAGCAGCGAGCGAATCTCCGACGCAGTCGGGCTTTCAGCGGCAGCGGCGGGCCGAATGCTCGGCGCGGGTGCTGGCGGTAGCGCAGCTTCCGCGACGGCAGCGGTGATCGATGTCGCCGGTGTTTCGCGGGGCACCAGGTTTGGCAACTGCGGCAGCGGCATGGTGGCCAGCGCCAGGCGTTCAGATTCGCTGATCGTGCCCAATACAGGCGTACCGCCTGCTGTGACGGCCGGCCTGGTGATCACCGCAGGCTTCGGTGGGGCGGACGCCGCGGGCGCGCTTGAGGGCGCAGGACCAGCGCTGGTTGCGGCTGCTGCAGTACCGGCAATCGCGCGGGGCTCGGGTACCGCTTTCACCCGGCTGACGGTCGCTTGCGTCGACGCTTCCGCCTTCGTGGGCGGCGAGGCGGGCACTGTCGAGGGTGTTGTGGTGGACGTCGCGGTTGTTGTCGGACTCGGCGTTGTTGCTTTCGCCGGCACGGTTCCCGTGTTGGAAGGTCCGGCGTTGGTGAGGCCGTTGCTGGTCGATGGAGGCGGGCTGGCGGCTGCCTTGCCGGCCTTGCCAAAAGCCATGATGGCAGCCGCGGGACTGACCCCTGGGGGTTGTTGCGAAACCGCTACGCTGACCGAGGGTAGTTGCCGGCTTGCGGCGTCGGGCGGTGTTGTTGAGGCAGCGTGTTTCGATCGCTTGGATTTTCGAGATTTGGCTGCCGCCGTTGCACCGGACGATGTCGCCGCACCCGGCTTCGCGGCGCTGGCCGCATCGGTCGTGGGCACAACGGGGGCCGCGTTGCGCGCAGATCCTGCCGCCGGGGCAGCATCGGCCTCGGGCACAGACTTGTTTGACTGCGTTTCAGCGTGGCAAGGCGCAGCCAGGTACGCGCTGAGTAGCAACAGGCAGAGCGAGCGAGTGTCGTGTCGCAACGAAAGGATCATGCGGAGCAGACCAGAAGCTTGAGGTGAAAGGGAGCCGCGGCCGTTTGAGCAGCGATTATGGGCGCTGACGACGACATCTCGGCTCGTTGGAGTTTGTAGCCATTTTTCCCGATCACCACGAGGTCTGTCTGATCGGGTCGCCATCGGCGGTGACCAACGGCAAAGCTTCGCGTTGTCTGGTCGGGACGAGTCGCTTCAGGCCTTACAATCGCACATATCCTTGAGGTAACAGATGATCGACGTACTGGTGTTGTACTACTCGCGGCATGGCTCGACGGCGGCAATGGCGCGGCAGATTGCACGCGGTGTGGAATCGGTCAGTGGTGTGCAAGCGCGGCTGCGCACAGTGCCGCCGGTATCGGCACAAACCGAAGCCGTGGCGCCGGCGGTGCCGGAAGAAGGTGCGACCTATGCCACCTCGGCCGATCTGCGCGAATGCGCTGGCCTGGTGCTCGGCAGTCCGACCCGTTTTGGCAACATGGCCGCACCGCTCAAGTACTTCCTCGATGGCACCTCGGACCTATGGCTGTCCGGCACCCTGGTCGGCAAGCCGGCGGCGGTATTCACCTCGACCGGCAGCATGCACGGCGGCAATGAGGCCACCTTGCTGACGATGATGCTGCCGCTGCTGCATCACGGCATGCTGCTGGTCGGCCTGCCGTACAGCGAGCCACGCCTGTCGGCGACCGAGAGCGGCGGCACGCCGTATGGCGCGAGCCATGTTGCTGGCACCGGGCCGAAGCCGCGCGTGCTGACCAAGGATGAGATCGAGCTCTGCCAGGCGCTCGGCCGGCGGGTTGCGACGGCTGCCGTGAAACTCGCCGCATGAGCATTCGAACGAGTGGCCGTCCCTTGAGCCGGTATGCACATTCCGCTGTGCTGCTCTGCCACGTGGCGCTGGTGATCGGCCTGTGGCTGTGGGCCACGCCGCTGACCGGCTTTCTGCTGGTGCTGCCGCTGCTGATCGCGGTGCCCGGGCTGATTCGCGGCCGGCGCTACACCGCAGGCTGGATGACCTTGCTGATCTCAGGCTACATCGCTGCGTTGATGTCCGAAGCGCAGGCGGTGCCTTCGCGTCACGATCTGGCGCTGGTGTTCAGCGTCATCGCGGCGCTCGAGTTCGCGGCACTGGTGCTGTTCGTGCGCTGGTCGGCGCGTGAGAACGGTGTGGCGAGGATCTAGGTAGGTCGGGCCGCGCGCGCCCGACGGCTTTGGCCTGACAGCAACTGCACCGCCGGACACGGCCCGACCTACGAGCGCCTCTGGCTTCAGCCCCGATGCTCGCTGGCCAGATATTCCTCGGACTGCATTTCGCGCAGCCGTGACTCGATGCGGCCGAACTCGAACTTGAGCTTGGTGCCGACATACAGCTCGTTGGCCGGCACTTCGGCGCCGATCAGCAGCTTCACGCCGCGGTCGTAGAACTCGTCGACCAGGGTCATGAAGCGGCGCGTGGCGTCATCGCGGGTGCTGTCGAGTCGCGGTACGCCGGTGAGGACCACGGTGTGATGCAAGCGGCCGAGCTCGATGTAGTCGGCCGCTGAACGAGGGCCTTCGCAGAGCTCGTCGAAATCGAACCAGACCGCGCCTTCGGCGATGCGCCGTGCATGCAGCACACGGTCGTTCAGGATCAGTTCGCCCGGGCCGATATCGCCATGCGGCGCCAGCGCTTCGAAGTGGCGGGCGAGTGCGGCTTCGGCGCGGGCATCGCAGGGATACAGATACAGCTCGGCGTCCTGCAGCTGGCGCAGGCGGTAATCGGTGCCGCCATCGACATTGAGAACGGTGACGCTGCTCTTGAGGACTTCGATCGCCGGCAGGAAGTTCTGCCGCTGCAGGCCGTCCTTGTACAGGCCATCAGGCGGCACATTGCTGGTGGCGATCAAGGTGATGTTGCGCTTGAACAATGCTTCGAACAGGCGGCCGAGGATCATCGCGTCGGCGATGTCGGCAACGAAGAATTCGTCGAAGCACAGCACGCGCGTCTGCTCGGCGATTTCGTCGGCGACTTTCTGCAGCGGGTCGGTATCGCCCTGGTAGCGATTGCGCTGCGCGTGGACATCGAGCATGAAGCGATGAAAATGGGTGCGCCGCTTGCGGCTGAACGGCAGCGCGTCGAAGAAGGCATCCATCAGATAGGTCTTGCCGCGGCCGACGCCACCCCAGAGATACAGGCCGGGCACCGCATTCCAGCTCAGACGGCTGGAGCCGAAGCGGCGCCGCGGCGGGCTTTCGATCAGCGTTTCGTAGACCTTCTGGAGTGCGGCGACCGCCGCTGCCTGCGCGGCATCGGACACGAAGCCTTCGCGTTGCAGATCCGCTGCGTAACGCTGCGCAGGTGGCGGCGCCAGTTCGGTCGCCGGGATCAGATCATCGTTATTGCTGCGGCCAGAGCCGAACAAGGCCATGTGATCAGCTCCGGGTTCCGAACGGCGGCGGCGTCCAGTCACCGGCGTCGCCGTCGGCACTGTTGGCGAGCATCACCGCGCGTGCGCTGGCACTCAGCGCATCGGCTGCTGCCCGGCTGTCGTCGCTGGCTTGCATCGCCGGGAAGCATTCGATCTCGATCGGCGCCCAACTGCACAGCCGGGCACCTTCGCCGAGCAGGGTGCGCGAGCCGCGAATCACTGCCGGCACGATCTTCGCGCCTGCGCGGGCGGCGATCACGAAAGCGCCGGGCTGGAACGGCAGCAGCAGCGGCGCGGCGCGGAAGGTGCCTTCCGGGAAGATCGCGAACGATTCGCCGACCTTGACCCTATCGATCAGTGCCTTGGTGGCTTTCGCCGCTTCACGCGGTGCGCCGCGATTGACGAAGCTGACGCCCATGCGGCTGATCACGCGGCCGACATACGGCCATTCGGCCGCGCCGTGCTGAACCAGAAAAGTGAAGCGTGCCGGCAGCGCGGCGGTCAGCAGCAGGCCGTCCAGATAGCTCGCGTGATTGCAGATCACCAGGGTCCGCTCATCGGGGAGATTGTCGAGGCCACGCACGCGGAACGGGATGAAGCTGAGCAGCAGCCAGGCGCGCACCGTGAAGCGGCCGATGGCACGGCGCAGCGGCAGCCCGGGCGCGATGATCAGCAGCGGGCAGAGCAGCAACAGCGCGACGACGACAAACACCAGCGCCGAATAGATGCCATGCAGCTTGCGGAGGAAATTCAGGAGCATGCGTGAGGGAATGAGCGAGCAAACTATTATAGGTCGATGACCGAGGCTGCCCCGACCCTCTTGCACCCCGCGGATGCCGCCGGCATCGAACGCTTCTGCGATCAGTTGTGGCTGGAGCATGGCCTGTCGAAGAACACGCTGGCCTCGTACCGTTCCGATTTGAGCTTGCTGGCGCGCTGGCTGCGCAGCCAGAACATCCTGCTCGATGATGCCGACGCCGCAGCAATCAAGGGCTATCTCGCTGCCAGGCTGGAGCAGGCGACGCGGCCGACTCAGGATCGCCAGCCAGCCCAGCGCTTCGGCGCCGGATCGCAGGCCCGCTTCATCACCGTCTGCCGCCGCTATTACGGCTGGCTGCTGCGCGAACGGGTCCGCAACGACGATCCCTCCACCCAGCTCGACATGCCGCGCCTGGGCCGGCGTCTGCCGAAGACCTTGGCGATGCGCGAAGTCGAAAGCCTGTTGGCAGCGCCGGATGCTGCGCAGACCTTGGGCCTGCGCGATCGGGCGATGCTGGAACTGCTGTACGCCTCGGGCTTGCGCGTTACCGAGCTGATCCGCCTGCGCCGCGACGAGATCAATCTGGAACACGGCGTCGTGCGCCTGATCGGCAAGGGCAACAAGGAACGCATGGTGCCGACCGGCGAATTGGCGCTCGACGCGGTTCGCGAATGGCTGCGCCACGGCAGACCGCAGATCGCCACCGCCGACTCCGCCGACTGGGTGTTTCCGAGCACCCAGGGCGGGCCGATGACCCGGCAGAACTTCTGGATGCTGATCAAGCGCTATGCGGTGCAGGCCGGCATCCACTCTCCGTTGTCGCCGCACACCTTGCGCCATGCCTTCGCAACGCACCTTCTCGAACACGGCGCCGATCTGCGCGTGGTCCAGACCCTGCTCGGACACTCGGATTTGTCGACGACGCAGATCTACACGCATGTGGCGAAGGCGCGGTTGAAAGCGCTGCATGCGCAGCATCATCCGAGGGGGTGAAACCTTTGCGAGCATTGCTCGCAAAGGTTTCACGCCCGGCCACGGATGGCCCGGGATCAGTTGGTCGGAAATCCGCTGGAACCCTTCTCCCCTCGGGAGAAGGGCAGGGATGAAGGACTTCGCACGTAAAGACCACTCAAGTGGATAGCGAGTCCCTCACCCAACCCTCTCCCGGAGAGAGAGGGCTTTCAATCATGGCCGCCAGACCGTCTCTGTCTCCGGATCGTAAACCGCCAATCCCAGCGCCAACGCCGCATCGCGCACCATCGGCAGCACGTCATCGACCCGTGACGGCACGATGGTCAGGATCGCGACGTCGTGCATCAGATTGTCCAGCAGCGGGCCATCGGCCCAGACGCTGCGCTCGATCTGGTCTTCGCGCAGCGTGCTGATGCAGGGATGGCGCGCTGTCACCCGCTCGATCAGTTCGATCAGCAGCGGATCCGGCGGCAGGCCGCTTTGCTCGAAGGCTTCCGAACGACGGTCGAAGTCGTCCCAGACGGCAGCGTCGTCCGCCGGCACTGGCAGCACGCTGAACATCAGCAGTCGGCTCACGGGCTGACGCTCAGAGATGCAGGCCGCACTCGGTCTTCGGCTTGCCCAGCCAGCGGCCGCTGCGGCCTTCGCCGGCCACGGTGCAATGCGTGCAGCCGATCGACGAATAACCGCGCGCCACCATCGGATGGAACGGCAGATCGTGTTCCTTGATATAGGCGTCACGCTCTTCGCGGGTGACGTCGATCATCGGGTTGAACTTGAGCACGCCGCGCCGCAGTTCGAACACCGGCAGGCCGGCACGGTGATCGGTCTGCCAGTGCATCAGGCTCGACATCCACACCTTGTAGTTCGGCTTGATCATTTCCAGCGGCTCGACCT
>NZ_CAISIQ010000387.1 GCF_903885465.1 uncultured Nevskia sp. | reverse complement strand
GTGCGCGAGCGCGTGCTCGAACTCGCCGACGATTTCGACGCGCTGGCTAAGGTGCCCAAGCCCGCCAAATCTGCCGCCGCGTCCATCCTGCAGCCCGCCGCGTAAGGCGGACATGTCCCTTCCTCTTTTTCTGACCGGCCTGCTGGTCGCTGTCGTCATGCCGGCTGCGCTCGCCGCATCCGATCCCTACGTGCCGACCGACGACGCCGAGGTGCTCGAACACGTCGCCACCGCGCGGGCCGAAGCTGACAACGTGCGGGCGCTGAACGCCCAACGGCGGGCACTCGCGGCGCGGCCGGACGATCTTCCGGCGGCCGTCGCCTACGCCCGGCGGGCAATCGAACTGGGCCGCGCGACGGCCGATCCGCGCTATCACGGTCAGGCCGAATCGGCGCTGAAACCCTGGTTGACACTAACCGAGCCGCCGCCAGTGGTGCGCCTGCTGCGCGCCACCTTGCGCCAGCAGCGTCATGACTTCAGCGGCGCGCTCAGCGATCTCGATCAGCTGATCACCCGCGACAGCAACAACGCCCAGGCGCGGCTGACCCGGGCGACAATCCTGATGGTGCAAGGCCGCCCGGCCGATGCGTTGGCGGACTGCAATGCCTTGATCGCCGCCCATGGCGATCTGATCGCCGCGGCCACCTGTATTGCCAGCGTGCGCAGCCTCGATGGCCATGCAGCAGCAGCGATCGAAGTGCTATCTGGCGCTATTGCCGAATCGGCCGCCGCGCCAGCCGGCGAGCGACTCTGGGCGTTGACCGCGCTCGCCGAAATCGAGGCCCGGCAAGGCCGTGATGCCGAGGCCGGCAAGCACTTCGAGGCTGCTATTGCCTTGCTGCGCGCTACTAGCGAACACGATCCCTACCTGTTGACCGCCTATGCCGACTATCTGCTCGCGGCTGGCCGCGCCGCCGAAGCGCGCGAGCTGACCAAGGACAGCCGGCAGATCGACAACCTGCTGCTGCGTCTGGCGCTGGCTCAGGCCGCACTTGGCGATCCCTGCCTCACCGACAGCCTGGCGCAACTCGATGCTCGCTTCACCGAAGCGGGGCTGCGCGGCGGATCGGTGCATCTGCGCGAGGAAGCGTTGTATGCGCTCCGGCTGCAGCATGACGCGGCCCGCGCGGTCACGCTCGCCACCCAGAACTGGCAGAGCCAGCGCGAACCGGCCGATGCCCACCTGCTGCTCGAAGCGAGTCTTGCGGCGGCACAACCGGCCGCGGCGCAACCGGCGCTGGCCTGGCTGCAGCAGACCGGCATCGAAGACCCGGCGCTGCACCAGCTCGCCAATCAGCTGCGCGCCTTGCCGGCATCGGGAGCCAGCCGATGAGCCGCCTGATCCGCAGTCTCGTCGGACTGGTCCTGCTGCTCGGCAGCATCGGCAGCGCCGAGGCGCACAAGGCCAGCGACAGTTTCCTGCGGCTGACTGTCGACGGCAGCGCGGTCAGCGGCCGCTGGGACATCGCGCTGCGCGATCTCGATTTCGCGATCGGGCTCGATCGCGATGCCGATGGCGCGATCACCTGGGGCGAAGTACGCAAGGCCGAAGCGGCCATCGATGCCTACGCGCTGAGCCGGCTGAAGCTGAGCAGCGACAACCGAGCCTGCACCCTCGAAGCAACACCCGGCCTGCAGATCGCCGAACACAGCGATGGCCGTTACGCGGTGCTGAGCTTGAAAGCCTCGTGCCCGCAGACGCCGGCCAAGCTCGGCATCGCTTATTCCCTGCTGTTCGACATCGATGCCCAGCATCGCGGCCTGCTCAACCTGTCGCTGGCTGGTCAGACGCAGACCGCAGTGTTCGGGCCGGATCGCGGCACTCAGAGCTTCGAGTCCGGCCGGCCGGCCGATGTCTTCCGCACCTATCTGATCGAAGGCCTGTGGCACGTCTGGACCGGCGCCGATCACATGCTGTTTCTCGCTGGCCTGTTCCTGCCGGCGGTGCTGCGCCGTCGCGCTGGCGGCTGGCAACCGGCCGAGCGCCTGAGCACGGCGCTGCGCGATACCGCCGCGCTGGTCACCGCGTTCACCCTGGCGCATGCCACGACCTTGGCGCTGGCCGCCAGCGGCGCATTCAGTCCGCCGTCACGAGTCGTCGAATCGCTGGTTGCCGCCTCGGTGCTGTTCGCCGGATTGAACAATCTGCTGCCGATGGTCCATCGCCGCCTGTGGCTGCTGGCGGGCTTTTTCGGCCTGATCCATGGCGCGGCGATCGCCGGCGCGCTGCTCGAACTCGGCCTGCCGACCTCTGGCCGGGTCTGGGCGCTGCTGGCGTTCAATCTCGGCGTCGAGTTCGCACAGCTGGGCCTGATCGCCATCGTCGTGCCGCTCTGCTTCGCCGGCCGGAACTCGGCGCTGTTCCGCAACGCGGTGCTGGTGCCGGGCTCGATCCTGGTCGCCCTCGCTGGCCTGGCCTGGCTGCTGCAGCGGGCGCTGGGCCTGCCGATTCCGATGCCGTTCTGAAGCCATCCGGCGACACAAAAAAAGAACCCCGCCAGGGGCGGGGTTCAAGGCTTACAGCGGGGGTTCAGTTAGCCGTGGCTTGATCAGACCAGCAGGCCGTCATACAGCGTCGGCGTCTCGTCGGACGGGTCGATATCCAGCACGTTGATGTCGAACGGCAGCGCGGTTTCGCTGGTCTGGGCGAAAGCGTCGTTGACGACGGCGGCGAGCGCCGGGCCAGTCGGACCATCGGTTGCAGGCGGTGGCGCCGGCGCAGCGCTGCCGCCGCCATCACAGGCGGCCAGCACGGCACTGGCGAGCAGGAGAACCAGCAGGGACTTCTTCATCGTTCGTCTCCTTTTCCGATTCAGCCTGCGGGCGATGGGTTGACGACACCGTTGTCGCCGTTCGGCGAGCCACCGAGTGGCGTCTTCAGGTACGGGAAGGTGACGTCGAACTGCGAAGCGTCCTGCAAGGTGCCATCGGTGTAGACCTGATAGGCGCCATCGGCGGTGCGGTTGGGGTTGGCGGTACCGAGCAGGAAGCCTTCGACCACCGACAGTTCGATGTCGACGACGTCGTCACCCGGACGGCGGCCGTTCGGGAAGCCGGCCGGATCGCAGCCCGGATTGGTCAGCAGCAGTGCGCCAGCCGGGGTGAAGCACAGCGCGGCGCCGACGTTCTGCTGAGCAGTCGCAGGGGTCGCGGCAATCGCCGTGTTCAGACGAAGCATTTCGGAGGCGACCACACCGGTCGGCTGATTGACGTTGGCAACGCCGGTCAGGAACGCAGCGACGATGTCGTTGCGCGGCACCGGCGGCACGTTGGCCGCAGCGCCGAACAGCACGTTGAGCAGCACTGGCAGGGTCGGATTGGTGACGTAGGCAGCGAACTGGCCATCGTTCTTCGGCTCGGAAGCGTTGAACTTGTCCTTGTCATCGATGCCGATCACCACTTCATTGACCAGCGGCGAACCGAGACGCGAAACCTGAGTCCAGGCGCCGCCGGACACTTCCGGTCCGAAGGTGCGCGGGCTCGGGCCGGTCGCGGTGACCGGACCCTGCGGTGCCGGGTTCAGTACCCGGGCCTGACGCAGGCTGGACGTGGTCCAGGCACCGATGATCGGCTGCGCGGAGGACGCCGTCAGGCAGCTGGTCGGCACTTCCAGCGCCAGGGTGGTGACGTTCTTGCCGGCGGTGGCGCTGCCCTTGATGTTCCGCGCACCCAGTGGATTCAGATTGACCAGATCGAACACTTCGCCGAGGTTGACCGCGAAGCCTTCCTTGCGCTGGCCGACGAACATCCGGCCCGGCGTCGCACAGCTCGGAATGTTGACCGTGTAGATGTACTGGTTGGCGTAGGCCGCGTAGTCCGGAATCGACTTGCTGCCGATGTTGTCGACCGGCTTGGTGAACGTGGTACCGCCGCCCGTGGCATTGGTCACCGGCTGCACGTTGGCGCCGCGGCGCGGGCCGCGAACCAGGCTGACCGTGTAGGTCTCGCTGCGGTTCAGGGTCGGCACATTGCCGGTCGGCGGCAGCTGGATCAGCGGAATCGACAGATTGCTGGCGGCGCCGGTCGGCACGGCGAGCTTGTTGAAGGTATTGGTGAAGCGGAACTGGAAGGTCAGGTCTTCCACCGCATCGGCGTTGTTGTCGATGTGGATCTCGTACAGGGCCTGCGGGTTCAGCGCGAAGTAATTCGGGCCACCGTAGGAATCCTGCAGCGGGTTGTAGTTGGCGATCAAGGTGACGAAGCCACTGCGGCCGGCTTCGTAGCTGTTGAACATGTAGAAATCGGTGCCGTCGACGCTGGGGTTCTGCGCAATGAACGGTGCCTCACGGTGGCTGGACGCCTGGGCCGTCAGGCTGGCGGCGGCAGCCGCGAGCGCGAGCGGAATTGCTTTCCTCATGTACATGTTGATCTCCGATGTCCTTATGGATGTGGCGGGCGACGGTCCGGTGCAGTCAACCGTTCTCAAGGCCTTACTC
>NZ_CAISIQ010000386.1 GCF_903885465.1 uncultured Nevskia sp. | reverse complement strand
GCGATCGTCGCGGCGAGGATGCCGAACAGGATCGGCACCGGCTTGCGGACTCGGCAAGCGAGCAGCAGCGCCAGCAGCTGGGTCTTGTCGCCGATCTCGCCAACTGCGACGACCAGCGTGGAAATACCGAAGGCTTCAAACATGGAGGACTCTCGGGGCCGGGCGATCGTGGACGATTGACACGCGACCATGCCCGACCCGGGAGTGGCTGCGCGTCAAAGGTCTCGCCTGATGCGGGAAAGGCTTCCCGATCTGAATGCGCCACGATCTTGCGATCGATTGTGTTGACGCATTCCCCGATCAACGCCTGCCAGTACTTCGGTCAGCGCGCCGGGTGACTACTCCCCAATGAGCCCGCGAAGTCTACCCGGATGGCGCCGCGAGCGGAACCCAGTCCTTGACCAGGGTCCTGTCGATGACCGCGTCCTTGTCCATCCAAAGGCCGTTGACCCAGTCCTGGAAACGCTCGCGGAAGGCTTCGTCGTCCTGATAGTTGCCACCCAGCAGTTCGACTGGCAGCGGCTTCACATCAACCTGCACATAGGCCGCGTTCTGCTCGCCGCACAACCAGCTCCACAGCTTGCTGCGCGTATTGCCGGTGGGCAGATAGACGATGGTGACGTCGATCAGCCCAGCGAACTGCTCGCCCATCGCGTTCAAGGTGAAGCTGAAGCCACCGGACTTCGGCCGCAGCAGATGGCGATACGGCGAACCCTTGGCCTGGGCCTTCTCCGGCGTGTAGCGCGTGCCTTCGACAAAATTGACCACGGCGATCGGCTTGCGCTTGAACTTCTCGCAGAAGCCGCGCGTGGTTTCCAGATCCTGGTTGCGCAGGTCCGGATTCCTCGCGATCGCCGCTGCCGAATTGCGCTTCATGAACGGCATGTCCAGCGCCCAGCAGACGAAACCGACCAGCGGAATCCAGATCAGCTCGCGCTTGAGAAAGAAGCGCGGAAACGGCGTGCGGCCGTACATGACGTCGAACAGGATCAGGATGTCCGCCCAGCTCTGGTGATTGCAGACGATCATCCAGCTCCGCGACGGGTCCAGCGCGCCATTGACCTGCAGGTTCTCGCGCCGGCCATGGAGCAGCTGGAACACCTGCTGATTGCCGCCCACCCAGCCGTAGCCGGCGCACCAGGCGATCCAGCGATCAAGCTGGCGAGTCAGCACCGGCAATGGCACCAGCAGCTTCACGATCGCCGCCGGCAGGATCAGCAGGCCGGCCCAGAACATCAGCACGACGAACATCGCGGCGAAGGTCAGCACGCCGATCGCCTGCGGCGGCAACCAGCGCTTCAGGCCCGCGTGGTTCATCGCGCCGATCAAGGCGCTTCGGCTTCGGCGATCTCGTGGTACTGCGGGCTCAGTTCGCGCACGGCTTCAACCAGTGCCGCGACATTTTCCGGCGGCGTACCCGGCACGATGCCGTGGCCGAGGTTGAAGATGTGGCCGTTGGCCGGGCCGTAATCGTCGAGGATCTTGCCGACCAGATCGCGGATCGTTTCCGGCGGCGCGAACAGCGCGGTCGGATCGAGATTGCCCTGCAATGCCACGCTGCCGCCGACCATGTGGCGCGCGTCGCCGATGTTGGTGGTCCAGTCGACACCGAGACCGGCACAGCCGGTGGCCGACATTTCCAGCAGGAACTGGCCGCAGCCCTTGGAGAACAGGATCACCGGCACACCGGGCGCCAGCACTTTCAGGCGATCGACCAGCTTGGCCATCGAGGCCAGCGAGAAGAACTTGTAGCCCTCGCGATCGAGCACGCCGCCCCAGGTGTCGAACACCATCAGCGCGTTGGCGCCGGCATCGGCCTGGGCGGCGAGATACAGCGCCACGCTTTCGGTGAGCTTGTCGAGCAGTGCTTTCAGCAGGTGCGGCGCGCCATAGCGCATCGCCTTGGCATTGCGGAAATCCTTGGAGCCGCTGCCTTCGATCATGTAGGTCGCAAGCGTCCACGGACTGCCGGCGAAACCAATGAGCGGTACGCGGCCGGCGAGGCCTTTCTTGCAGGCGCGCACACCATCCATCACGTAGCGCAGCTCTGTTTCCGGATCGGGAATCGGCAAGGCCGCGATGTCGGCGGCGGTGCGCACGGTCTTCTTGAACGCCGGACCTTCACCCTCTGTGAAGTACAGGCCAAGGCCCATCGCGTCCGGGATGGTCAGGATGTCCGAGAACAGGATCGCGGCGTCGAAGCCGTAGCGATCGATTGGCTGCAGGGTGACTTCGCAGGCCAGATCAGGGTTCTTGCACAGGCTCAGGAAATCACCGGACTTGGCGCGCGACGCGCGGTACTCCGGGAGATAGCGGCCAGCCTGGCGCATCAGCCAGACCGGCGTGCGGTCGACCGGCTGGCGCTTCAGCGCGCGGAGAAAGCGATCGTTCTGCAGATGTTCGGGCTGGTTGGTCATGGTGCGAGCGCGCTGAGGATTTCGGATTGAATGGCCAGCGCCGCAGCGCGGGGGTCTGCTGCATCACGGATCGGACGGCCGACGACCAGGTAGTCCGCGCCGGCTTTCAGCGCTCGGCTTGGCGTCATCACCCGCTTCTGGTCGCCGCTGCCGTTCGAAATTACGTCGTTGTCGACCGGGCGGATGCCCGGCGTCACGCAGATCAGTTCATGCGGAGCTTCGCGCCGCAGTTTTTCGACTTCAAGGCCTGACGACACCACGCCGTCGCAGCCGGCCGCCAAAGCACGGCGTGCGCGCGACAGCACCAGCGCTTCGACATCGCAGGCAAAGCCGAGGTCGTCGAGATCGCCGCGGTCGAGGCTGGTCAGCGCGGTCACGGCCAGTACCTTCAGGCCATTCGACTTGGCTTTCGCTGCGGCCTGCATGATCGCCTGGTTGCCGTGGATGGTGCAGAACTGCGCGCCCTGCTCGCTCAAGCGAGCCACTGCGCGGGCCACGGTTTCCGGAATGTCGAAGAACTTCAGATCGACAAACACTTTCTTGTCCTGCTTGCGCAGCCAGGCCAGCAATTCGAAGAAGCCCGGCGCCATGCACAGCTCCATGCCGATCTTGTAGAACGTGGCGGCATCGCCGATGCGCTCGACCAGGGCGCGAGCATCCGCGGCTTCGGGGACATCGAGGGCGACGATCAGGCGGTCGCGAGGATCAATCAACTTCATCAGTAGCCTGTGAGCAGAAAATCGAGGGCCGACATGATGTCGGCGTGGTGGTCAGACAGGTTATCCACCGGTCTGCCGAGATCGCGTGTGGCCAGTGCTGCGAGGTCGGCGGTCGATGCCACGAGGGCCTGACCCTGCACGGTGAATTCCGGATTGAGCCGCGTATAAGCCTTGCCGTAGCGCTCCTTCCGTACCAGCGGAATGACGACGCGCGAATTGGTATCGACCAGATCAGATTGCACGTCGAGCAGGAACGGAATATCCGTGCGGCTCGGACGAGGATTGCGAAAGACCTGGAAGCGCGCCATTTCGGTTAGAACGACAGGAGATCCTTGTTCCACATGCCTTCGCGGGCAATTCGCTCGTTGTGATAAGCGATCGCTTCGCGGTTCTCCTCCTGCCACTGCAGCGCCCGTTGCTCGTGCAACTTCGCTTCCAGCGCTTCCTCCAGCACCCGCGACAGATTCAGCTTCTGCGCGCGCGCTTCGTCGATCAGCTTGCTGCTGACCGACAGATTCACAGCGCGGCGTTCCGGCTTGGTGCTTGGAGTCTTGGCGAGCATCGCGGAGTGTCCAGTTCGTCTGACATGCGCATTCTATCTGCGCACCTGGCAAATGTCCGCCTACAGCAGCCGCGCCGCAATCGCCTTCAGCACCGCATGGGTGCGATCGCGGGCATCGAGACGCGCCAGGATTTCGGTCAGATGGTTCTTCACCGTGCCGTCGGAAATGTTCAACGCGCGGCCGATTTCCTTGTTCGAGTAGCCGCCGGCGACCAGCCGCAGCACCGCCAGCTCGCGTTCGGTCAGGCGCACCGGTTTGGCGTCGTCCTGCACGGCGACGCGACGCGCCGCATCGAGACTCTGCGGCGACACTAGGCTGCGGCCGGCGGCAACGGCGCGGATCGCGGCCGCCAGCGCTTCGGGCTCGGCGTCCTTCAGCAGATAGCCCTGCGCTCCGGCACTGATCGCGCCCTGCATCAGCCCCGGATCATCGAACGTGGTGAGCAACACCACCGGCGTGTAATCGCCACGTGCACGCAGCAGCTTCACGACTTCGATGCCGGAATGCACGGGCATGCGGATGTCGCTGAGGATCACGTCGACCTGCGTGGTCTGCAACGCGGCGAGCAAGGCCGCGCCATCGGCCGCTTCGATGACGACGTCCAGCCCACCGAGCGATTCGAGCAGCGCCCGCAAGCCCTTGCGGACCAGCGCCTGATCGTCGGCCAGCGCCAGACGAAGCACGGCCTCGCTCATGGCGACACCGGCAGTTGCACGCTCAGACGCAGTCCGCCTTCGGGCCGTACGGCAATGCTCAGCGCACCACCGAGCGCCGCCAGCCGTTCGCGCATGCCATGCAGGCCGTTGCCTTCTTCGGGCAGCGATTGCGCGCGGCCGTCGTCCTCGATCTGCAGCTCGATGCCCTGCTCGTGACGTTGCAGCCGCAGCACGATCGTCGCGCAACCCGCATGGCGCAGCGCATTGGTCAGGGCTTCCTGGGCGACTCGCAGCAATGCCTGCGCCTGATCGAGCGTTGCTGGACGCGCAGCCGCATCCAGCTCGAAGCGCAGCACTGGTCGAGATAGCGATGGCGCCAGCGCCCGCAGCGCGGCGTGCAGATCGATGCCGTCATGAGCGCGCAGGGTATCGACGACGCCGCGGACATCAGCCAGCAGCTCATCGGACAACCGCATGCAATCGCCGACCACCGCACGCTGCGGCTCGGCCACTTCGCGCTCGATCATCCGCAGTTGCAGCTTCAGTGCGGTGAGCTTGTGGCCAGCGACGTCGTGCAGCTCGCGCGACAGCCGCAGCCGCTCTTCGCCACGCGCCGATTCGAGCAGCAACTGCCGGGTGGCCAGCAGTTCGGCATTGATCGCCCGCAGCGCGTCGCGGGCTTCTTCGGCGCGGCGGGCGTAAGTGGTGGTCAGCGCCGCAAATGCCTGAAAGCCGAGGTAGGACAGCAGCGCGGGAATCGCACTGGCGGTGCCCCAGTGGGCGATCAGCAGGACCGCCAGCACCG
>NZ_CAISIQ010000385.1 GCF_903885465.1 uncultured Nevskia sp. | reverse complement strand
TCGGGCGGCAGCGGTGGCGGCGTATTCAGCGGCAGATCACCAACGCGAGAACCCAGCCGGACTCAGGGCTTGCCGATGAAGTGGGACTTGCTCAACTCGACACCCGAGTGACGCAGGATGTTGTAGGCCGTCGCCGAGTGGAAATACAGGTTCGGCAGCACGAAACCGGTCAGGTAGCTCTGGCCCGTGAAGTTCAGCTCGCCGAACGGCGTCTTCATGACGATAGGACGATCCTCGCTGCCATCAATCTGAGCCGCTTCAAAGCCGCGCAGGAACGCCGAGGTCCATTCGATGCGCTCGATCAGTTCGGCGAAGGTCTTTTCGGTATCGGCCTTCGGCGGCGGATCGATGGCCGCAAGGCGGGCAGCACCGCCCTTGACCATGTCGCAGGCAATCTGCACCTGACGCGAGAACGGAAACATGTCCGGATACAGGCGCGAGCCGAGCAGCACCAGAGGGTCGATCTTGCGCGCCTCGGCATGGGCAGCGCCGGCTGCCAGCACATTGCCGAGGTTGTTGAGCGCCCTCAGGAAAACCGGCACGGAGGCCTGATACATCGAGATAGTCATCGGCTGCTTCCTGGAGTGAGGAGGGATTTCGAGCGCGCCAGCTTACTCGAACTCGCCGTAGCCTCCATGCACGCGACGCACCACATGGCCGGCCTCGGCGAGCGCGGCAATAATCTGGTTGGCATGCGCCACATCCTGAGCCTCGACGAGCATTTCCAGGGTCGCGCGCTTGGCGTGGCTACCGGCCGACAGCCGCTCGTGATGGACCTGCACGATGTTGCCGCCGGCGGTGCCGACACAACCGGCCACGCGGGCCAGAAAGCCGGGGCTGTCCTCGATCTCGATCGACAGGCTGACCAGCCGCGATTCATGCACCAGCTGGCGCAGCAGCACCGAAGCCAGCAGACGCGGATCGATGTTGCCGCCGCAGACGATCAGCCCGATCTTGCGGCCAGCGTAGCGTGCCGGATCGGACAGCAGCGCAGCCAGGCCGGTCGCGCCGGCACCTTCGGCCACCACTTTCTCGACATTGGCGAGCAGGCCGACGGCGCGCTCGATGGATGGCTCGTCGACCCGGACCAGTTCATCGGCGTGGGCGCGGATGATTGGCAGGGTGCGCTTGCCGATGCCTTTCACGGCGATGCCTTCGGCGATCGTCGGGCCGCCTCTGACCAAGGACGGATCACCCTGGATCGACGCATAAGCCGAGCAGTAGCCAGCGGATTCGACACCGACGATGCGCAGCTTCGGGTTCAGATCGTGAGCCGCGATCGCGTTGCCGGAGAACAGGCCGCCGCCGCCGATCGGGATCACCAGGGTATCGAGATCAGGCACGTCGGCGAGCATTTCCAGCACGATGGTGCCCTGCCCGGCCATCACATAAGGATCGTCATAGGGGTGCACCAGCGTCATGCCGCCCTGCTCGACCAGCTCGCGCTGCATGTAATCGAAAGCGTCGGCCAAGGTCTCGCCGTGCAGGATCACTTCACCGCCAAGATCGCGGGTATTGCGGACCTTGGTGAATGGCGTGTTCACCGGCATCACGATGACGCTGCGGATGCCCAGCCGCGTGGCGTGATGGGCGACCGCCTGGGCATGGTTGCCGGCGGACATCGCGGCGACACCGGCCTCGCGTTCGGCCTGGGTCAGGCGTGCCAGCTTGTTGATCGCGCCGCGCTCCTTGAACGAAGCGGTGAACTGGAAGTTCTCGAACTTCAGCCAGACTTCGGCCCCGGTCAGCTTCGACAACACCAGCGAAGGCGCGCAAGGCGTGCGCAGCACTTGCCCGGCGATGACGCGGGCCGCGTCGCGGACATCATCGGCAGTGATCGCGAGAGGCTCACTCATGGTCGTCGCAGCTCTAAAGGCAGTGGTCGATTATAGGTAGGCGACGGATCCAGGCTCCCTGCATGACAGTTTCCCCGCCAGTCGCTGATAATCCGCGCCCTGAATTCCAAAGCACCGCAGACCGTCATGAGCCAATACGTCTACACGATGAACCGGGTCGGCAAGACCGTTCCGCCGAAGCGGGAAATCCTGCGCAACATCTCGTTGAGCTTTTTCCCTGGCGCGAAGATCGGCGTGCTCGGCTACAACGGCTCGGGCAAATCGACCCTGCTGAAGATCATGGCTGGCGTCGACAAGGAATTCTCCGGCGAAGCGCGGCCGATGCCGGGGCTGAAAGTCGGCTATCTGCCGCAGGAACCGCAGCTCGATCCCGCCAAGGACGTGCGCGGCAATGTCGAGGAAGCGCTGTCGGAAATCACCGACACGCAGGCGCAGCTCGATGCGGTCTACGCGGCCTATGCCGACGAGAACGCCGACTTCGACAAGCTGTCGGCGAAGCAGCAGGAACTTGAAGGCAAGCTGGAAGCGCTCGATGGTCACAACCTCAACGTGATCATGGACAAGGCCGCCGAGGCGCTGAATCTGCCGCCGTGGGACGCCGATGTCACCAAACTGTCCGGCGGCGAACGTCGTCGCGTGGCGCTGTGCCGCTTGCTGCTCAGCAAGCCGGACATGATCCTGCTCGATGAACCGACCAACCATCTCGACGCCGAATCGGTCGCCTGGCTGGAGAAATTCCTCAAGGATTTCCCGGGCACGATCATCGCCGTCACCCATGACCGTTACTTCCTGGACAACGTCGCCGGCTGGATTCTCGAACTCGATCGCGGCCACGGCATTCCCTGGCAGGGCAACTACTCGAGCTGGCTGGAGCAGAAGACCAATCGCCTGAAAGCCGAAGAGAAATCCGAAGACGCGCGCCAGAAGGCGCTCTCCGAAGAACTCGAATGGGTGCGCAAGAATCCGAAGGGCCGGCAGTCGAAATCGAAGGCGCGCATCAAGGCTTACGAAGAACTGGCCTCGCAGGAATTCCAGGCTCGTGCCGAAACTCAGGAGCTCTACATCCCGCCCGGCCCGCGCCTTGGCGACATGGTTCTCGAGGTTCAGGACGTCGGCAAGAAGTACGGCGATCGCTGGCTGTATCAGGGCCTGAATTTCACCGTACCGAAAGGCGCGATCGTCGGCATCATCGGCGCCAACGGCCGCGGTAAGACCACCCTGTTCCGCATGCTGCTCGGTCAGGAAAAGCCCGACGGTGGTTCGATCCGCATCGGCGAAACGGTCAAGTTCGCCTATGTCGACCAAAGCCGCGATGCGCTCGAAGGCGACAAGACCGTGTTCGAAGAAATCAGCCAGGGCCAGGACATCATCCGCGCCGGCTCGTTCGAGATGCCGTCACGCGCCTACATCGGCCGCTTCAACTTCAAGGGCGAGGCGCAGGGCAAACGCCTGAAGGATCTGTCCGGCGGCGAACGCAATCGCGTGCATCTGGCCAAGATGCTGCTGACCGGCGGCAACGTGCTGCTGCTCGATGAACCGACCAACGATCTCGACGTCGAAACCCTGCGCGCACTCGAAGAAGCGGTGCTGAATTTTGCCGGCTGCGCGCTGGTCATCTCGCATGATCGCTGGTTCCTCGATCGCGTCGCCACGCATATTCTGGCATTCGAGGATTCCGGCGAAATCGTCTTCCTGGAAGGCAATTACGGCGAATACGAAGCCGATTTCCGGCGCCGCACCGGCTCGGAACCTGGCGTCAATCGCCGCTCGCGGCACAAGAAACTGGCCTGAGTCTTCCGCTTCGATTCGGCTTTCAAACCCGAGCCCGCCGCAGATCGTTTCGATCTACGGCGGGCTTTTTCATGGGCCGATTTCAGAAGCGACACGCACAAAAAAACCCGGCGGTTACCCGTCGGGTTTGTTCGTTGCTGCTGGTGCGCCCGGAAGGATTCGAACCTCCGACCCCTTAGTTCGTAGCCAAGTGCTCTATCCAACTGAGCTACGGGCGCATTGACTGGTACAGATGCTTGCTCGATGGCGGAGAGAGAGGGATTCGAACCCTCGATAAGGTTTTAAAGCCCTATACTCCCTTAGCAGGGGAGCGCCTTCGTCCACTCGGCCATCTCTCCAGTTTTGCAGAGAGCAAGGCTGCGATAAATCCCAAACATAATAACGTGATCTGACGACTTCGTAAAGCAGTTTTTTGCAGCTGGAGCACTCAGTTGAGCGTTCCGCCATCATCTGAGCGCTCGGTGCGGATTCGCTCGAATATCTCTTCGCGGTGCACGCTTACATCCTTCGGTGCCTTCACGCCGATGCGAAACTGATTACCCTTGATTCCGAGCACGGTCACCTGGACATCTTCTCCAATGACCAAGGTTTCTCCAACTCGGCGGGTCAAAATCAGCACTGCGCGTTCTCCAAATCCTATGTCGATGCGTCAAATTTTTGACGCTTTTCATGGCTTTCGCAGCCATGGCTTAATAAATCGGCCCTTATGATATGACAATCAGATTTTCGCTGCCCGACTTACACTTAAAGGCCCGAGTCCGCACGTCCACGACCTACCTCAGATCACATGCCAACGATAACAGGTGTTCACATCTGATTCGAGTATGAGCAAGACGAGAGCGCTGGGTAGTTCGGATCAGGCTGCAAGATCAAACGCCTTGTGCAGGGCACGGACGGCCAGCTCGAGGTACTTGTCCTCGACGACCACCGAAATCTTGATCTCCGAGGTCGAGATCATCCGGATGTTGATGCCCTCCCCGGCGAGCGTCCGGAACATCTTGGCTGCGATGCCGGCATGGGAGCGCATCCCCACGCCAACCAGCGACACCTTGCAGATATCGAGTGAACTGCGGACGCCCTTTGCGCCGAGCTCATCAGCCACCTTGCGTGCAACCTCGGTCGCCCGTTCGTACTCATTGCGGCTGACCGTGAAGGTGAAATCGGTCGTGCCATCGGCTCCGACGTTCTGCACGATCATGTCGACCTCGATATTCGCCTCGCCGATCGGACTCAGGATCGAGGCTGCGATACCGGGACGATCCGGCACGCCAGACACGGTGAGCTGGGCCTCATCGCGGCTGAAGGCGATGCCCGAGATCAGGGGTTCTTCCATTGCATGTTCCTCAAGAGTGATCAGCGTGCCCGGGCCTTCCACAAACGTGGACAGCTCGCGCAGCGGGACTTTGTACTTGCCAGCGAATTCGACCGAGCGGATCTGCAG
>NZ_CAISIQ010000384.1 GCF_903885465.1 uncultured Nevskia sp. | reverse complement strand
CTGCGGCGGCTGGGTATGCAGTTGGAAGCGCGTTTCTGATTTGTCATCGAAACGTTGAGGCTGACGTTCAATTGCGAATACCTATCATTTAAACTTTCGCATGAGCTCGTCGAACGAAGCCGCCTGGGCAGCGGCTCGTGCCGTGTTCGTCACCACAAAAAAACATCCGGGGAGAAGTTCGATGTCATCCAGCAAGACCTTGTCGATCAAGGCGGCCGCCGCGCTGCTCGTCGTCATCACCATTCCAGCGAAGGCTGACTACACCCAGCCTGCGCCGCCTGCCGATGCGCAGCCGGCGCAGTTGAATCCGGTCACCGTCACTGGCGCGCGCGTTCAGTACCGCGCCACTGACGCCAGCAGCGGCGCGCTCGGTCATCTGCCGCTGATCGATACGCCGTACTCGCTCATCGTGCTGAGCCGCGATCTGCTCGACAACCAGCAGGCCGCCACTTATGGCGACTACCTGAAGAACGATCCTTCGGCGACGGTCGGCAATGTGCCGGTCGGTTTTGCTTCGCTGCGTGGCTTCAGCATCGGCACTGACGGTTATCTGTACGACGGCCTGCCGGGCAATGTCGGTTTGTCCGATGGCCGCTACCAGATCAGCAACCTCGATCGGGTCGAGATCCTCAAGGGCCCGAGCGCCTTCCTGTACGGACTGGGCGCCGCCAGCAGCGTCGGCGGTTCGATGAACTTCATTCCGAAGCGGCAGGGCGATGTGCCGGTGCGCTCGGCGTCCGCCACCTACACCGGCCGGGCGCTGTTCGGCATCAACGCCGACATCGGCGATCGCTTCGGTGCCGATCGCCAGTTCGGCTTCCGGGTCAACGTCGGCTACAAGGATGGCGAGCAGGCGGTCAGGGATGCCGACTGGACCCACAAGAGCGCGTCGCTGTCGTTCGACTGGCGCGCCGCTCCTGGCGTGACCTCGACGACCATCATCGAATACGCCAACAACCAGTTCCCACAGCTGCAGCCGTTCTTCGTGGTGGCCGCAGGCGTTGCCGTGCCGAAGCCGCCGAAGGCGACCCGCAACATCGCCCAGTCCTGGGACGATTTCGAGACCGAGGCGCGCACGCTGTACCAGCGCGTGGACTGGGAACTGAACAAGGATTGGTCGGTGACTGCGCAGTTGCTCGACGGCGAAGATCATCGCCCGGCGACCAAGAACGCGCGCTTCGGCAGCATTTCCGACAGCAATGGCGACGCCGCACTGTTCGGCAGCATCAGCGGCTCCACCAACCGTCAGACCAGCGGCCAAGTGTTGCTGCATGGCAAGTTCGATACCGCTTTCATCCGCCATCAACTGACATTCGGGCTGAGCGGGTCGGAAGCGAAATCGCGCTTCAATGGCGATGGTTTCCTCGGCGTGTATCCGACCAATCTCTACAATCCGGTCGACGCGCCGGAACCGGATACCGTGCCGATCACGGTCGGTCTGGCCCAGAAATCGGATGCCTCGGGTGTATTGCTCAGCGACATCCTCAGCATCGGCTCGCAATGGTCGCTGCTGCTCGGTGCCCGCTATTCAAGCCTGGAGGTCCGCAACTACGACACCGCGACGGACGACCTTCTGCCGCCGGTCAACAAGGTTCACAAAACTGCGCCGACCGCTGCGCTGATCTACAAGCCGGTGGACTATGCCTCGCTCTATGCGAACTACGCGCAGGGCCTTGAGCAGGGCGGCGTCGCGCCGATGGGCACCAGCAACGGCAACCAGGTGCTGGCTCCGATCGAGACCGAGCAGTTTGAAATCGGCGGCAAGCTGGAACTCGCAAGGATCACGCTCACTGCGGCGATCTTCGATATCAAGCGGCCATTCGAGTACGTCGACACCAGCGATCCGAACGTGCCGAACGGCACTTTCGTGCAGAAAGGTGAGCAGGAGCATCGCGGCTTCGAACTCGGTGCCAGCGGTGCCGCGACCGAAGACCTGAGCCTGGTCGCCGGTGTGATGCTGCTCGACCCGACAACCAAGGACACCGGCGACGCCGGCACCGAGGGCAAGCGGCCGGTCGGCGTTTCGCGGCTGGTGTCGAACCTGTTTGCCGATTACCGAGTGCGGCCGCTGCCGGGTCTGTTCGTCAACGGCGGCGTCTATCACGTCGGCAAGCAGTTCCTCGACGGCGCCAACACCCAGACGGTGAAAAGCTCGACGCGCTTCGATCTCGGCATCCGCTACGAAACCCGGCTTGCCAGCCATCGCACGGCGTTCCTGCTCGGCGTTGAGAACATCGCCGACAAGAACTACTGGGCCAACGCCCAGAGCGGCCTGCTGACCCTCGCCGAGCCGCGCACGATCAAGGCGACCCTGCGTTACGACTATTGAAACCGAGGGCACCATGTCCACTTCCCCAGCCACGTCCGCGGCACGCAGCAAGGGTCGCTTCTTTCGCGCCAATCTCTGGCTGCATCGCTGGGCCAGCCTGGTCGCCACGCCGTTCTTCCTGGTGCTGTGCATCACCGGCGCGATCCTGATCTTCCACGGTGAGATCGATGAAGCGCTGGGCTATGTGCCGGCTGCCGAGCGTGCCGGTGAAGCGGCGCCGAAACCGCTGGCCGACATCGTGGCCTCTGCGCAGAAGCAGTTGCCGGAGCTGCGGCCGATCTCGGTGTTCGTCGATATCGAACATCCGGAACGAACGGTCGTCGGCATGGCACCGCTGACCGCGACCAAGCTGGAAGAAGGCAAGCCGTATTTCTATAACAGCTACAGCGGCGAGCCGCTGGGCACCACCGACTTCGAGAAAACGCCGACCGGCTTCATCCTCGAACTGCACGCCAACTGGTTTGCCGGTTTCTTCGGCCAGCTGTTCGGCGGGCTGATCGCGCTGCTGGTGCTGATCTCGCTGATCTCCGGCGTGGTGGTCTACGCGCCGTACGTGCGCAAGCTGCTGTTCGGCATGCTCCGGCGCGGTCGTGGCACGCGGCTGGTGCAGCTCGATCTGCACAACTTCATCGGCGCGGTTGTGCTCGGCTGGGCGCTGGTGGTGACGATCACCGGCGTCGCCCTGGCGCTGGGCGGCGTGGCGCTGGCGATCTGGCAATCCACCGAGCTGAAGGAGATGGCGGCGAAGACGCCAGTCGCCGCCGATGCCGTACCGCTCGTTTTGACCGCATTGCCGGTGACCATCGACCAGGCGGTGACAGCCGCGCAGGCCGCGTTGCCGGACAAGCGCCCGTATTTCCTGATCTGGCCGGGCACCGATTTCTCCAGCCCGCGCCACTACATGATCCTGATGTCCGGCACCGAGCCCTACGACGAACGCCTGTTTGATGTCGCTCTCGTCGACGCTGGGAGCGGCCAGCTCGCCGATGCCCGTCCGCTGCCGCTGTATCTGAAGGCGATCCTGATTTCCGAGCCGCTGCATTTCGGCGACTACGGCGGCCTGCCGCTGAAGCTGCTCTGGGTCGCCTCGTCGCTGCTGACCCTGTTCATCACCGGCAACGGCGCCTGGCTGTGGTGGGCACGCCGCCGCCGCGCCGTGGCCAGAACGGCGACGGCGGTGACGCCATGAGCGCCCGTCAGGCGCTGTGGTGGCTGCTGCCGCTGAGTCCGCTGGGCATCGTCGCGATGCTAGTCGGTAATGGCATCTGGGATTGGCTCGGCTTCGCGTTGGCCGCGATTCCGGTGCTGGCCGGACTGATCGTGATGAACCGTCACCGCGGCGTGTAAACGCGATTGTTCGACGATGGAACCGCCAACGAAAAAGCCACCTTGTACAGGTGGCTTTCAAAGCATCCGAATCTTCAATTGAGTGGTCGGGGCGACAGGATTTGAACCTGCGACCACTTGCCCCCAGGCAGGTAAATTCTGATCCGATGCAGTCCGCCTGCGTCCAAAGTTATCAGAAAAAACATCGTAAATACATGGTACTAGATCGTTACTCGGTCCGCGGCTGTCCGATATAATCCTCTCAAAGCCGGCGCAAGTGTGGGGGCATTTGTGGGGGCAAATCGGACGAGGGAGCACGACGATGGCGAAGATCAAGGAACTGACATTGAAAGCTTTGTCCGAAACGGACAACGGCAAAACGCTGTTTGACGGGGACGGCCTTCGCGGTGAAGTCCGTGCGAATGCTTCTGGTATCTCCGTGTCGTTCAGCTATCGCTATCGGTTTGCAGGAAGGGCGCGCGAAATCCGGTGTGGCACCTGGCCGAAGGACAAGCTCTCAGCGGTCCGTGATGTTCGTGATCAGGCCCGCGTGCTGATCGCCAAAGGGACCGACCCTGCCCAGGCTCGACAGGACGTGAAAAGCGAGTTGCGGAAACAGGCCGACGCGGCCCGAGCAGCGACCGGTTCCTTAGCCGCGCGGCCTACAGTGCGTGCACTGTTCGACGAATGGCATCGTCGCGACCTCGTGACACGCAAGGACTCAGGGGCTGAAACTCGTCGAGCATTTGAGAAGGACGTTTTTCCAAAGATCGGCCATCTTCAGATAGCCGAAGTCTCGCGACGGCAAGTGATGACGATTCTTGACGACGTACTTGAGCGCGGTTGCAATCGTATGGCGAAGCGGCTGCTCGCCGACCTGCGGCAGATGTACGGCTTCGCGATTGACCGTGAAGTCGTTGAAGCGGACCCGACCATGCGAATCGCCAAGAAGCGAATTGGCGGTGAAGAGGTCGAGCGTGACCGTGTGCTCTCGGAGAGCGAGATTCGTGAGCTTGCATGCAAACTGCCGGGTTCAGGCTTGTCGTCCGCGGCGCAGGCGGCGTTCTGGATCATGCTGGCGACCTGTTGCCGGGTTGGCGAACTGAGCATGGCGCGCTGGCAAGACGTGGACCTGAGCCTCGGCACCTGGCTCATTCCAGCCGAGAATGCGAAGAACGGCCGCAAGCATCTTGTCCACCTCTCGGCCTTTTCAGTTGCTCAGTTCGAGACGCTTCGTGAAATTGCCATGTCTATCGACTGGATCTATCCGAGCCGTGATGGCTCCTCGCATGTCTCGACTAAAGCTCTTCAGAAGCAATTCAAGGACCGTCAGCGCGAATTGGCATTCCGCGGCCGCAGCAAGAGGCCGGGAACGCTGATGCTCGCGGGTGGCGAATGGCGGGCGCACGATTTGCGCCGGACCGGCGCGACGTTAATGGGCGAATTGGGAGTGCGGTCAGACGTGATTGAGCGGGCAATGAACCACGTCGAAACCAAGGGCGTTGCACGCGTCTACCAACGGCAGGAACTCATGAACGAAAGGGCGCATGCCTTCGCGCTGCTGGGTGAACGGCTGGCCCTGCTGTCGGATGTTGGCAAGAGCAATGTCGTCGTTGGACGATTCAGTAAAGTTGCCTAACGAGTTGGTGAACGGCCCGGCATCTTGTCTGCCTTGGTGCATCTGCATACAATCACCACATGAACACCACCCGCTTTACCGTTACGCTGCCAGCCAGTCGATACGCCGCGCTGAAGGAAACGGCCGCGCGACAAGGCAAGTCGATGGCGGAAATCGTCGATCAAAGCCTTGAGTTGTACGGCGTAAAGTCCAAGGCGAGCGCGATGGACCTGCTCGACAAGGCGCGCGGCCGTACTGCGGCGCTTGACGACGAGGCCGCCATGCAAATTGCCATCCGTGAGGTCGCCGCGCATCGCGCACGCCGGTGAAGCACCTGTATGTGGTGGATACGAACATTCTCGTATCTGCAATGCTAACCAAGGCGGATGATTCGCCACCGCTGCTGATTGTTCGCGGCATGCTCAACGGCAATCTGCGTTTCCTGCTGTCGACCGAACTGCTGGCCGAGTACCGCGCAGTGCTTTTACGTCCGAAGCTCATGCGCCTGCACGGGTTGGACGTGGATGAGGTCGATGCCTTGCTGGCTGAAATTGCCGCCAACGGCACGCACCGCGAGCCGGATACGCACCCTTCTTCACCGGACCCGAACGACGCGCACCTGTTGGCGCTGCTCGATTGCGAGCCGCGTGCCGTGCTGGTGACTGGCGATGATCGCTTGCGTCTGGCTTTGCCGCCGACGTATCACGAAAGAACGATCACTCCGCGCGAGGCGATTGGCTGACGCGTCTGCGGGCTGCCCGAGACGTCGAAGAGGAACGTTTGGCGGCTTACCAGGCGCTGGATTAGTTGGCCGTCACGTAAGCGCGATCGTACCCGCAAGCGGCATCAGGATGATGAGTGGCTGTGGCAGACGCGCTCGCTGATCAACGAAGCACGAAAAATGAGCTACATGAATCCCAGTTGGTTCGATGAGTTCCGCCATAACAGGCGCGGGTACCGGTCGGTCGTGCAGCACAAGGTGCCGGCAACGCGGCGGCCCAGTCGTCGGGCTGGCAACGCCAAATGCTCAAATTGTCATCGGCTATCTGTCTGGTTTTATGTGCCCGCATCAACCGGCAAAATCGATCGGCTTTGCTTGTACTGCGATTGGTGCGTGTCGCGCGGCTGCTCTTGTCAGGTCGATCGGGATAACAACGACGAGCCGTTTCGCGACAGTCGCGGTCGCACGTTGCCGTGTATCGAGTTCGACTTCAGGCAGCAGGGCTTCTGGCTGCAAAACGGACAAGCATGCTTCCGGCACCCCAAAGCACCCAGGGAGCTGTATTTCGATTCGGGTCGGTGGATGAAAATCTGAACCACAGAGGTGATGAAGATGAGCGAAATTCAAAGAAAGTACACGGACGAACAGTTGGACTATCAGGATTGCCGGGTTCCGCCAGTGCTGAGCGAAGCGGAATCGAAGAGACTGGACAATTTGATCGACAGCGACGACGAGGAAGAAAAGCCTGAAACAGCCAAGCGCTGACCGTGCAGGCATTCGGATCGCGCCGACAGGCAAGCCAGCCGCATCCGGATTCTCTGCTGCACGAGCTGGTTGAACGGGTCGCTAGAAGGTCGGCGCTACGCCGGCTGTTCGATGCCTCATGTTTCGTGTGCGCGAGCTGGCTGCCGCGGCAAAGCCGTCCTGCAGTGTTGCGGCGCATTGAAAGTTGACCAGGAAACAGCGGATCTGCGCACTGAAAATTGACCAGGGTGTTCCGACCTAGCCTGCTGGCCTTGAGGGCCTGCAGGAGACGAGGTGCACACCATGTCGATGTACGCGAAGGTAAGAAGGATGCGGTACCGGGACGGCCTGCCGATCAACGAGATTGCGCGGCGGACGAGCTTGTCGAGAAACACGATCAAGACGTGGCTGCGAGAGGATCCGCGCAGCGAGATGCGTTATCAGCGCGAGGCGGGCGTCAAAAAGATCGATGCCTATGCCGATTGGCTGAGGCTTGCGCTGGGGGTGGACGCGCAGCGTCCCCGCCGGGATCGGCGCACTGCCCGCCGTCTGTTTGCCCAGATCGTCGAGCAGGGCTTCGCGGGTGACTACAGCCGGGTGACGGCGTTCATCCGGTCGTGGCGTGCGGAGGCCGGCGCGGTCACCGCCCGCTCGGCCTATGTGCCGCTGAGCTTTGCCTGGGGCGAGGCTTTCCAGTTCGACTGGAGCGAGGAGCACCTGCTGATCGGCGGGATCTGGCGAAAGATCCAGTTGGCCCACATGAAGCTCTGCGCGTCACGGGCGTTCTGGCTGGTGGCCTATCCGGG
>NZ_CAISIQ010000383.1 GCF_903885465.1 uncultured Nevskia sp. | reverse complement strand
GGCCCGGAGATCGAGGACGACTGGCACAACTTCCAGGCGCTGAACATTCCTGAATCGCACCCCGCGCGGGCGATGCAGGACACCTTCTACGCCTTGAACGGCGCTCGCCTGCTCCGCACCCATACCAGCCCGGTGCAGGTGCGGACCATGCTCGATCGCAAGCCGCCGATCCGCATCATCTGCCCCGGCCGCGTCTATCGCGTCGATTTCGATCGCACCCATAGCCCGATGTTTCATCAGGTCGAAGGCCTGTATGTCGCGGAGAACGTCGGCCTCGCCGATCTGAAGCACGACCTGCAGAAATTCCTGTCTCTGTTCTTCGAGCGCGAAGTCGAAGCCCTGTTCCGGCCGTCCTACTTCCCGTTCGTCGAACCCGGCGCCGATGTCCACATTCGCTGGGGCGATCCCGAGAAGGGCACGCGCTGGCTCGAAGTGCTCGGCTGCGGCGTGGTTCATCCAAACGTGCTAGCCGCGGTCGGCATCGATCCCGAGCGCTACACCGGCTATGCCTTCGGCATGGGCGTGGAGCGGCTGGCCATGCTGCGTTATGGCGTCGACGATCTCCGTCTGTTCTTCAACAACGATCTGCGGTTTCTGGAGCAGTTCAAGTGAAACTCAGCGAAAACTGGCTGCGCGAGTGGGTCAACCCGCCGGCCACGGCGGCCGAACTCGCCCACAAGCTGAACATGGCCGGCCTCGAATGCGAGGCTGAACCGATGCTCGACGTGCTGCCGAAAGGCATCGTCGTCGGCAAGATCATCAGTACCACGCCGCATCCGCAGGCCGATCGCCTGAGAGTCTGCGAAGTCGACGCCGGCACCGGCGAAGTGCTGCAGATCGTCTGCGGAGCAGCGAATGCGCGTCCCGGCATCCTGGTGCCGGCCTCGCTGCCGGGCGCGGTGCTGCCGAACGGCACCGAGATCGGCAAAGCGGCACTGCGCGGCGTCGAGTCCAGCGGCATGCTCTGCTCGGCATCCGAACTGGGCCTGGCCGAGAAGTCGGAAGGTCTGCTGGAACTCGATCCGAAGGCTGTGCCCGGCACGCCGATCGAAAAGCACCTCGGCCTCGTCGACCAATTGCTGGTTCTGGAACTGACACCGAATCGCGGCGACTGTCTGAGCATCGCCGGGCTGGCCCGCGAAACTGCCGCGCTGTACGGCCTGCAGATGACGCCGCCGCGCATCCGCCCGGCGGTGGTCGAGCCGGAGACGCGCGTCAACGTGATCGTCGACGATCATGGCGGCTGCCCGCATTACGTCGGCCGTGTGGTCATCGGCCTGAATCCGAAAGCGCGCACGCCGGACTGGATGAGCGAGCGTCTGCGCCGCTGCGGCATTCGCACGATTCATCCGGTGGTCGACATCACCAACTACGTGATGCTCGAACTCGGCCAGCCGATGCACGGCTTCGATGCCGATCAGCTCAAGGGCGCGATCCGCGTCCGCCGCGCCAAGGCCGGCGAACAGCTGAAGCTGCTCAACGAACAGACGATCACGCTCGACCCGCGCGACCTGCTGATCACCGACGACACCGGCCCGCTGGTGCTGGCCGGCGTCATGGGCGGCACCGCGTCCGGCTGCTCAGCGCAGACCACTTCGGTATTCCTCGAAGCGGCCTGCTTCGAACCGGTGTCGATCGCCACCGCAGGCCGACGCCACAAGCTGCTGTCTGATTCACGCTACCGCTTCGAGCGCGGCGTCGATCCGGCGCTGCAGCGGCAGGCACTGGAACGCGCCACCGCCCTCGTGCAGCAGATCTGTGGCGGCCGGGCCGGCCCGATCGTCGAGGTCGGCATCGCGCCCGCACATGTCGCCGAAATCACGCTGCGTCACTCGCAGATCACCCGTCTGCTCGGCTGCGAGATTCCGGTCAATCGCGTCGTGCCGTTGCTGCACAGCCTGGGGCTGGCGGTGAACCCGACCGGCGCCAGCAGCTGGAAGGCGAAAGTGCCGCCACATCGCTACGACCTGCGCATCGAAGCCGATCTGGTCGAGGAAATCGGCCGCCTGCATGGCTACGACAACATCGCGCCGCGCGCTTACGCCGCCGAACTCGCGCCGTTCTCGCCGAAGGAAACCCAGCGTCCGCTCGATCGGATCAAGGATGCGCTGGTCGCCCGCGGGTATCAGGAAGTGGTCACCTACAGCTTTGTCGATCCGAAGCTGCAGGCGCAGCTAGATCCGGAAACGCCGGGCGTACTGCTCGACAATCCGATCGCCGAAACGATGGCGGTGATGCGCACCACGATCTGGAGCGGCCTGATCCCGACCTGGCAGTACAACCGCCAGCGTCAGCAGAAGCGCGCGCGCCTGTTCGAAGCCGGTGCGGTCTATGCGCTCGAAGGCAGCGGCAATCGCGAACAGGCGAAGCTCGCCGGCTTGATCGCCGGCCCGCAGCTTCCCGAGCAATGGGGCGCGGCCAGTCGTCCAGTCGATTTCTTCGATGCCAAGGCCGATCTCGAAGCCCTGTTCGGTATGACGCTCAGCTACGAGTCCGGCCGGCACCCGGCGCTGCACCCGGGGCGCACGGCGCGCATCGTCCGGGATGGCGTGGCAGTAGGCTGGCTCGGCGCCCTACATCCGCGTCTTGCCGAAGCCTTCGATATCAGCGAAGCGCTGTACCTGTTCGAGCTCGACTGGGCCGCTGTGCGCGGCCTCGCCCTGCCCGCTCCGGGCGGCGTTTCCGAGTTTCCGTCGTCGCGCCGCGATCTCGCTTTCGTGGTCGATGAAGCAGTCGCTGCGCAGGCACTGGCCGACGTCATCCGTGAAGCTGCCGCACCGCTGCTCAAGACCCTGCAGACCTTCGACGTCTACCGCGGAACGGGCTTGCCGGCGGGTCGCAAAAGCATCGCCTTCGGCTTGATTTTTCAGGATTATTCACGCACCCTGAATGTTGAAGAAGTTGACGCCGCAGCCGCGCGAGTGGCCGCCAGCGTTCAGGCCCGATTGGGTGGATCGGTACGAGAATAGCAACTGTGGCGCTGACCAAAGCCGAGCTCGCCGAGGCTCTTTTCGAGGAACTCGGGCTCAATAAGCGTGAAGCCAAGGAGTTCGTCGACCATTTCTTCGAAGAGGTGCGCGAGCGCCTGGAACACGGCGAAGAAGTGAAGCTGTCCGGCTTCGGTAATTTCGAGCTGCGCGACAAGAGCCAGCGTCCCGGACGCAACCCGAAAACCGGCGAGGAGATTCCGATCTCCGCGCGCCGCGTCGTGACCTTCCGCCCCGGCCAGAAGCTGCGGCTCCGAGTGAGTGTTGATGAAGCAGACGCATAAGCTCGAACCGCTGCCGGAGATTCCGAGCAAACGCTATTTCGCCATCGGCGAAGTCAGCGAGCTGTGCGGCGTGAAGGCGCATGTGCTGCGCTATTGGGAGCAGGAATTCCCGCAGCTTAAGCCGGCCAAACGGCGCGGCAATCGTCGCTACTACCAGCACGACGATGTCGAGATGATCCGCCGCATCCGCAGCCTCCTGTACGAACAGGGCTACACGATCGGTGCCGCGCGCCTGCGCATCAAGGAGCAGCCGAGAGTCGAGAGCGGTACGCCGATCATTCGTCCGCCACTGCTGAACGCCGCGAATCCGCCGCTTGTTGAAGCCGGCAGCCTGCGCCAGCAGCAGCTCAAGGACATCCGCAACGAGCTGCAATCCCTGCTCGATCGCTGGCCAGTCTGAGCGCGAAACCGGCTCAAATATTCAAAGCCCGCAGCCGGCTTTGCGGGTTACAATTCAAACATCGGGGCGTAGCGCAGTCTGGTAGCGCACTTGCCTGGGGGGCAAGTGGTCGCAGGTTCAAATCCTGTCGCCCCGACCAATTAAATCAATAGCTTGCAGCGAAATGGAACCGCCTTTATCGGCGGTTTTTTGTTTCAGGGTAATCGTCAGGGTAATGAACCGAAGGTTGCTTCCGACCCGAGAATGGGCTGATCATTGCCCTGCCGGCGCCGTGCATCGCGAATGGCTCGCCTCTCGATGGAAGGAAGCTTCAACGCACTAGGTTGAGACTCAGGCAACCTTCCGGTGATGCTCATGCGGTCACTACAATCCTGATGCTCTGACCTCTGAGAATTGGCGCTCGATCGCGTCACAGGGATGTCCTTCGGCGCCTTGATGCCGATACGGACCTGGTTTCCATGCAGTCCAAGAACGGCCACCTCAATTTCGCCAACAACCCTTGTCGGGATCAACATGCCCATGGTCGTCACTCCGTTGACGTGAGCCCACAGGCTACTCCTGGTTCGGACCTTCGCGACCCACTGAAATCAAATCACGGTGAAGTCGGTCAACTTCTGCAATCGCCGCCCGGTGTCCCTCTAGGCTGGCATGAGACAACAGATCAGTTGCTGCCGCTGCCCTTCAAACTCGATCGTAAGGATTCCGGTTGCTGCCGCCTGCTGCAGTGCCCACTCAAAGACATAGAAGCGCCCTTAGCGATACTCACCTTCTAGGCCGATCGCTGCCGCCTCACTTAGCGTCATATGTCCGAAGCCGAGATCCCAGTTCATGGACCCTGGTGCCGCCCGCTCGGTCAATCGCTCTGATATCTCTCGCAGAAGGTTTCGAACGTTGAACGCTAACTGCCAGCGCTGATCGAGTGACCGCTTCCGCTTTGTTTCCAACTCATTGGCCGCAGCGATACAGGCCCCGAGCAGCATCGAAAACGGCAGGCCGCCGAAATAGAGATGCGGCAACTGGCGACAAAGCCAGCCATCAGGCTGGTTATACGGATATAGCGCACCAGGGCTCATCGGTGGATGCAGTTAGAATATGTATTTTTATACATTTTCTTGCCGAGCGTCGTCGAAATTTTTCAGTCGTGCGGGCGCCTACCCTTGAGAAATGACATCTCGCCCAAGCCGCAGAATATTTCGATGACCCCCAAATAGGTGACGAAACAGAGTTGCCGATGGTAAGTTCCGACCGACAGGAGAGCGCGGGATCCTTTCCCCCGCGCTCTCAGTGGCCTTACCGGAGATTCAGGTAAGCGGTGATGGCAACGATCCACAGGCGCGGATCGGACAAAAAGGCACTGAGCCCCTGGCGGAATGCTTCAAACAAGTTACGGCGTTGCTTCATAGGCACCTCAAAGGTTGAAGTGCGACGGAGCTGGCCAACTAGCACGGTGAGTGCGCTGTCGGACTGTCGCTGAATCCGATTGCAGTTGTACAAAGCCCCGGTGTTCGAGACCGGGGTTTTTCTATTTCTGCAGCCAGCACTTGGATGCTGTTGCATTCTGTCTGCAGGTTCAAGGCCGCAAGAAATAGGCCGTCTGCGCTTAGGTCTGGTTTGCGATCTTCTGAATTTTCGACGTCCGGAGTTCGTGTTGATGGTGATTTGATCACCACCAAAGCATTCGGAAATCGCTATCAGTGAGCCAAGCGCCCTCTTGAGTCGTCAACGTGAATCGCCTGCAATTCCGCCATCTTGTCCCTGAACTCGATCCAGCCGTACCAAACCATTTCGAGATGACGCTTCAACATGGCAAGGGTGACGGCATCGACTGTCGTGACCAGATATTCAACCGCCGACCAGACTGAATCTTCATTGACCACATAGACCTTGACGCCTTTGACGGCATGACAGGCATGGCTGGCCGCGATGTAAGCCCTTCTCATGTTGCGGCGCGTTGAAAGTTGACCAGCGCTGCGCATTGAAAATTGACCAGGGCTGGAAGCTGAGGGCGTAGCCCTTCAGCGTGTTTTGATTCTAAGCATCGTTGCTGGTCGGCGTGGGTCTAGCCG
>NZ_CAISIQ010000382.1 GCF_903885465.1 uncultured Nevskia sp. | reverse complement strand
TGGAAGGTGCCCTGCTTGCCGGTGAAGCCCTGGCAGATGACCTTGGTGTCTTTGTTGATCAGGATGCTCATTGCAGTCTCTTAGCCTTTGCTTGCGGCGACGACGGCCTTGGCCGCCTCGGTGAGATCGGAAATCGGCGTGATGGCGAGGCCGGATTCGCGCAGCAGCGCCTGGCCCTTTTCCATGTTGGTGCCCTGCAGGCGCGCAATCACCGGAATCTTCAGACCAACCTGCTTGACCGCAGCGATGATGCCTTCGGCGATCAGATCGCAGCGGACGATGCCGCCGAAGATATTGATGAAGATCGCCTTCACTTCCGGGCTGGCGGTGATCAGCTTGAAGGCTTCAGTCACCTTCTCCGCCGTGGTGCCGCCGCCGACGTCGAGAAAGTTCGCCGGCTGGCCGCCGTGCAGCTTCACGATGTCCATGGTCGCCATCGCCAGACCGGCGCCGTTGACCATGCAGCCGATGTCGCCTTCCAGAGTCACGTAGTTCAGATCGAACTTGGCAGCGGCGCGCTCGCGCTCGTCTTCCTGCGAGCCATCGCGCATCTCGGCGATGCTCTTCTGGCGGAACAGCGCGTTGTCGTCGAAATTCAGCTTGGCATCGAGCGCGAAGACATTGCCTTCGGCGGTGACGATCAGCGGATTGATCTCGACCATGCTGGCATCGCATTCGGTGACGATCTTGTAGACGCCGGCCATGATCTTGGTGAACTGGTCGACCTGGTCTTTGGTCAGGTCCATGAAGAAGCCGAGTTCACGCGCCTGATAGGCCTGGAAGCCGGCCGCCGGATTGACGGTGACGGTCTTGATCTTTTCCGGGGTGTGCTCGGCCACTTCCTCGATGTCCATGCCGCCAGCGGCGGAGGCCATCAGGATCACGCATTCGCTGGTGCGGTCGACGAGCGCCGACACGTACAGCTCGCGAACGATATTCGACGGCTTTTCGACCCAGACCGAATTCACCGGCAGACCCTTGGCGTCGGTCTGCTTGGTGACCAGCATCTTGCCGAGCATGCCCTTTGCTGCTTCTTCAGCGGCATCGGCGCCGCTGACCAGCTTCACGCCACCGACCTTGCCGCGGCCGCCTGCGTGCACCTGCGCCTTGACCACGACCTTTTCCGTGCCGAGCTGCTTGGCGACGGCGCGGGCCTGTTCCGGACTGGTGGCCAGGCCACCCTGAGGTACCGGGATGCCGTAGCGCGCAAACACTTCCTTCGCCTGATACTCGTGCAGGTTCATGCTTCCCCCAAAAGGATTGCAATGGCCCCGGTCACAATCTGCGCCGGGCGCCTGTGCGGAATTGATACAGCCGGACGGCTGCGGCCAGCATTCTCCCTTAATCATTCAGTGCAGGCAAAGCATTTGCACCGCTACACTCGTGCTCTTGTCAGCTCGTTGTTATTGAGTCGGCATCGTAATATCCCGCCAGGAATGCATGGGTTCCGGCCGGATGATTTTATTTAGGCGTGCGGACATGCCGACTCAATAACCAGAAACCATTGTTTTGTTATTGATACGGCACCTTCTGCGCATCGTTGGCCAGGGTGAGGGGCACCTTAGACACTTGGCCCACGTTCACTATCAAGGTGCCGTATCAATAAGGCGCGTTCATGTCCCTACTCATCCGGGTGTTGCTGCTGGTCGCCGTGGGCGCTCTGCTCTATCGCAGCTATCTCCGCTGGCAGTTGCAGAACCGCCAGCGCAACGCGCCGCCGCCGGAGCGTTTCGAGCCGATGGCGCGCTGCACGGGCTGCGGCACCTATCTGCCGTCGAACACGCTGTCACCAAGCCTGCGTTGCGGAGCCTGCGAGCAGCGGCCGTGATCGTCATGCAGCACTGAGGCTGCGGCCCGGAACATGGCCAGCCTGGTTCGCGATCCCTTCGTCGATCCCGAGGACTGGCGCATCCTCAGAACGCTGGCCGTCTACCGGCTGGCCCTGATCGCGCTGCTGCTGGCCGTTCATTTCCTCGAACTCAGCGCCTGGTTCTTCGATCACTCGGAGCCGGCCAATTTTTTCCGCATCGTCGCCGCCTACGCGCTGCCGGCGTTGCTGCTGCTGATCGCGACCTATCAGCGCTTTCCATCGAGCGGCATGCAGGCGCATCTGGCGTTCTTCGTCGATGCGCTGGCGATCCTGCTGCTGATGTATGCCGCCCACGGCGCCTCGTCCGGTCTCGGCGTGTTGCTGATCACGCCGGCCGTCGGCTACAGCCTGGTGCTGCCGCTGCGCCTCGGCCTGCTGCACGCAGCGCTCGCCACCTTCGCGGTATTCGGGGCCGAGTTCCTGCGCCAGTCGCTGAACCGCATCGAGGGTGCGGACCTGACCAACGCCGGGCTGATTGGCCTGATGCTGTTCGTCACTTCGCTCGGTGCCGGCGCGGTGGCCGCGCGGGCACGCAAGAGCGAAGCGCTGGCGGCACGTTTCGGCAGCGATCTGGCCAGCTTGTCGCGAATCAACGAGCGGATCGTCGAAAGCATGGATACGGCGGTGCTGGTGATCGACGAGGAACGCCGTCTGCGTCTGCAGAACGCCGCCAGCCGGCGTTTGCTCGCCCGTACCGATGGCGATTCCGATGCTGGCCAGAGCATCGACGGCCAGTCGCTGATCAGCGCCGCGCCGATCCTTGCCCAGGCGCTTTACCGCTGGCAGGAAGCGCCGAACCTCGATCCCGAACCCATCGCCCTGAGCCCCGGCGGTGCCGATCTGCTGCCGCGCTTCACACGCCTGGGCCAGAACGCCTGGGCGCCGGTGCTGGTGCTGCTTGAAGATGCCGCGCGGGTACGCGAGCAGGCGCAGCAACTGAAGCTCGCTGCGCTCGGGCGTCTGTCAGCCGGAATCGCCCATGAGATCAGGAACCCGCTATCGGCGATCCGCCACGCCGGCCAGTTGCTGGCCGAATCACCCGCGCTGCCCGAACAGGATCGGCGCCTGCTCGACATGATCCAGCGCCACACAGTGCGCATCGACAAGATCGTCGAAGACGTGCTGCGCCTGTCGCGCCGCGATGCCGCCGTGCCGCAGAACCTGCTGCTGCGCAGCTTCCTCGAACGCTGCATCGCGACCTGGGCCGAAGGCTGTCCGGCCGGGGCACGAGCGATCCGCATCGACGCGATTCCCGACCAGCTCAGCGTGCGCTTCGATCCTGATCAGCTGCAGCAGGTGCTGCACAACCTGTGGCAGAACAGCTTCGAACACGGCGCCGCCGAAACCGGCGAAGTCGATTCCCCAGATGAACCGGCACCGATCAACGTGCGCCTCAGTGCCGGCCGTCTCAGCCCCGGCCAGCGGCCGTATCTGGACATCATCGACGACGGTCGCGGCATCCCGGTCGAGGTACGCGAGCAACTGTTCGAACCGTTCTTTACCACCGCCCGTCGCGGCACCGGCCTGGGACTGTATTTGTCGCGGGAAATATGTGAATACAATCAAGCACGTCTATCGCATGTGCCACGTAGCTCAGGAACTCGAGGAACCCAGTTCCGCCTCGTTTTCGCAGCCAGCGAAGCACCGCTTACTCCCGTCCCAACTCGTTCATGAGCAAAGCCCCCGCACAAGCCTTGATCGTCGACGATGAAGCCGACATCCGCGAATTGCTCGAAATCACCCTGCTGCGCATGGGCCTTGGCATACGCGCCGCCGGCACCGTGCGCGAAGCGCGGGCGCTGCTGGCCGAGCACAGCTTCGAGCTGTGCCTGACCGACATGCGCCTGCCCGACGGCAATGGCATCGAGCTGGTCAGCCATATCCAGAAGAAGCATCCGGGCTTGCCGGTGGCGGTGATCACCGCTTACGGCAGCGCCCAGGCGGCCGTCGAAAGCCTGAAGGCCGGCGCCTTCGATTTCGTCTCCAAACCCATCGATCTGACCCAGCTCCGCAAGCTGGTCGATACCGCGCTGAAGCTGAAGCGCGAAAGCACCACCGGCGACGGCGGCCTGCTCGGCAACACGCCAGTGATCGAAGCGCTGCGGGCGTTGATCGACCGCCTCGCCCGCAGCCAGGCGCCGGTGCACATCACCGGCGAATCGGGCACCGGCAAGGAACTGGTCGCCCGCCTCATCCACACTCGCAGCCCGCGCGCCGATGCGCCGTTCGTGCCGGTGAACTGCGGAGCGATTCCCGCCGAGCTGATGGAAAGCGAATTCTTCGGCCATCTGAAAGGCAGCTTCACTGGCGCCACACGGGACAAGGCTGGCCTGTTCCAGGCGGCGGAAGGCGGCACGCTGTTCCTCGATGAAGTCGGCGATCTGCCGCTGCACATGCAGGTGAAGCTGCTGCGCGCACTGCAGGAACGCGCGGTGCGGCCAGTCGGTGGCGAGACCGAAGTGTCAGTCAACGTCCGGGTGATCTCGGCGACCCACAAGGATCTGAGCCAGCTGCTGGCGCTCGGCACTTTCCGCCAGGATCTCTATTACCGGCTCAACGTCATCGAGGTACGCACGCCGTCCCTGCGCGAGCGCCGCGACGACATCCCGCTGTTGACCCAGGCGATCCTGGTCAAGCTGGCTCGAAGCAATGGCCTGGCGACGACGCCGACGCTCGATGCCGCCGCCCTCGCCCGTCTCTGCGAGCACCCGTTCCCGGGCAATGTCCGCGAGCTGGAAAACGTCCTCGAGCGCGCCGTCACGCTCAGCGACGGCAGTTCGATCCTGGCCTGCGATCTACAGCTGCGGAGCGATTGCGTGACCCGCGCAGTCGCTGCGCCAGTTGCCGCGCAGAGCGCGGTCGGCAACGATCTCGAAGGCCAGATGGAAGACATCGAGCGCCGCGCGATCGTCGAAGCGCTGGCGACGGCGCGCTACAACAAGACTCGGGCCGCGGCCCTGCTCGGCATGAGCTTCCGGTCGCTGCGCTACCGGATCAAGAAGCTGAACATCGAGTGACCCGGCGGCACCACTTCTTGCTTCATTGACCCAACACGTTCACTGGGGAATTCGTTGAAAGCCTTTTACTGCTCATCGATCGCCGCGCTGGTCCTGCTGTCCGGTTGTGCCGGCAAGTCCGCGAAGCCGGACTCACAGACGGTGCCGCCGGGCGTGCTGGCACTGTCGCCGCCGGCCAAGGGCGATCCGGCCCAGCGGCTGACGACACTGCTGGCGAGCGAATGGCAGCGTTGGCTGGTCGATCACCCCGAGGAAGCCTCGCTGACCGGCGATCATCGCTACGACGATCGCTGGACCGACATGAGCCTGGATGCGATCGAGGCACGCCATGTCGCCGACGCTGGGGCGCTGCTGAAGCTGCTGGAGATCGACCGCGAGCGCCTGACACCGGCCGCGCAGCTGAACTTCGACCTCTACCGCCAGCAGCTCGAGCGCGACATCGAGGCCTACCGCTATCGCGGCCATCTGCAGCCGATCAACCACCTCGGCGGCGTGCAGACTTCCGACCAGCTCGCCGAAGCGCTGCAGTTCGAGACCGTGCTCGATTACGAGAACTGGATCCGCCGCATTCGCGGCATCGATGCGGCCGTCGATCAAAGCATCATCCTGCTGCGCATGGGCCTCGCCGAAGGCCGCACGGTGCCGAAGGTGATCATGAAACGGGTGCCGCCGCAGATCGACCGGCAGCTGGTCAAGAAGCCCGAAGCCAGCCCTCTGTACACGCCGTTCCTGAAGTTCGCGCCCGGTGTTCCGGAAGACCAGCGCGCCCGGCTTGCCGACGCCGCGAAAGCCGCGATCCGCGACAGCGCCCTGCCCGCCTGGCAGCGGTTGAAGGACGTGGTGGCGAAGGAATACCTGCCGAAGTGCCGCGATTCGGTCGGCGCCTCGGAGCTGCCCGAAGGCCGCGATGCCTATGCCTTCGCCGCACGCACCAGCACCACCACCAATCTGACGCCGGACGAGATCCACGATATCGGCCAGCGTGAAGTCACGCGCATCCGTGGCGAGATGGAAGCGATCCGCAAGCAGGTCGGCTATCAGGGCAATCTGAAAGCCTTCTTCACCTATCTGCGCACCGATCCCAAGTTCTTCTACCGCGATGGCGCGACTCTGCTGAGCGCTTATCGCGATATCGCCAAGCGCATCGATCCGGAACTGCCCAAGTTGTTCGGCAAGCTGCCGCGCCTGCCTTACGGCGTGCGTGCCGTGCCCGAGGCCAGCGCCCCGGACACCCACACCGCGTACTACCAGCCGGGCGCTGCCGATGGCACCCGCGCCGGCAATTTCTACGCAAATCTCTACAAGCCCGGTTCGCGGCCGAAGTGGGAGCAGGAAGCGCTGACCGCGCACGAAGCGGTGCCCGGCCATCATCTGCAGATCTCGCTGCAGCAGGAACTGGTCAGTGACGCCGGCGGCAGCTTGCCGGCGTTCCGCAGCCAGATTTCGTTCACCGCGTTCGTCGAAGGCTGGGGCCTGTACGCAGAAAGCCTCGGCCCGGAGATCGGCCTGTATCAGGACCCGTACTCGAAGTTCGGCCAGCTCACCTACGAGATGTGGCGCGCCGTGCGTCTGGTCGTCGATACCGGCATGCACGCCAAGGGCTGGAGCCGCCAGCAGGCGATCGACTTCTTCAAGGCCAACACGCCGCGGGCTGAGCTCGATATCACCAACGAGATCGACCGCTACATCGCCTGGCCGGGCCAGGCGCTGGCCTACAAGATCGGCGAGCTGAAGATCAAGGAACTGCGTGCTCGCGCGACCGCGGCCCTGGGCTCGAAGTTCGACATCCGCGGCTTCCACGACGTGGTGCTCGGCTCCGGCGCGCTACCGCTGGACATCCTCGAACGCAATGTCGATGCCTGGATCGAGCAGCAGGACGGTGGCGTGATCGTCAAGCTGCGCGGCACGCCCTAGATCAGGCTCAGAACACGCTGCGGACCAGGCCACCTTCGGCGCGGATCGCCGCGCCGTTGATGATCGCAGCGCGTGCGCTGCAGACGAAGGCGACGACATCGGCGATCTCGCTGGGAT
>NZ_CAISIQ010000381.1 GCF_903885465.1 uncultured Nevskia sp. | reverse complement strand
GCATGCTCGACCCGATCAAAAGCTGAACCTGAGCACCCGTTCAGGGCCTGATTCTTGCGGTCTTGTTTGCCATCTTGTTTGAACGGGCCGGGTGTAGTCTGATCGCCACAGACCGCACCTGATCATTCCCCACTCACCGAGGACAAGCTGCATGAGCCTGACGATTGGCGACAAGCTGCCGGAGCTGACGCTCGCGGCCAGCGGCGGCAAGACCATCAGCCTGGCAAAGGATTTCAAAGGCAAGAAACTGGTCGTGTACTTCTATCCGAAGGACAACACGCCGGGCTGCACGGTCGAAGGCCAGGAATTCACCGGCCTGTATGCGGATTTCGTCAAGGCCGGCGCCGACATCGTCGGCGTGTCCAAGGACAGCGTGAAATCGCACGACAACTTCTGCACCAAGTTCGGCTTTCCGTTCACCTTGCTGTCCGACGGTGACGAAGCGATGTGCAATGCCTTCGGCGTGATCGTTGAAAAAAGCATGTACGGCAAGAAGTACATGGGTATCGACCGTTGCACGTTCCTGTTCGACAGCAAGGGCAAACTCGTAAAAGACTGGCGCAAGGTTTCTGCGAAAGGCCATGCCGCCGAAGTGCTGGAGGCGGTCACCGCTCTCTGACGCCCTTGCCGAACATCCATCAAGTGTCCTTCTGAGCCGATGCGCGATCCTCTGCGCGTCGGCTCGTTTGTTTCATCTCCCGGAAATCGATGAAAAAGAAAATCTTCGTGCTCGACACCAACGTCCTGATGCACGACCCGAGCTGCCTATACCGCTTCGAGGAACATGACATCTACATCCCGATGGTCGTGCTCGAAGAGCTCGACAACGGGAAGAAAGGCACCTCCGAGACCTCGCGCAATGTCCGTCAGGTAGCGCGAATCCTCGATGGCCTGATGCATGGCAAGGACCATGCGCAGATCGAGAAAGGCATTCCCTTGCCGACCACGGTCAACAAGGGCACGAATGGCAACGGCAACGGCCACACCGGCGGCACGCCGACAGCGCCATCGTCCGGCCGTCTGTTCTTCCAGACCCGGCCTTCGGCCGCCGCACTCCCGGAAATGCTGCCGGGCAACAAGCCGGACAACAACATCCTGCTCGCCGCTCTCGGGCTGCAGAGCCAGCATCCGTCACGGACGATCACTTTGGTGTCGAAAGACATCAATCTGCGGATCAAGGCCGCGATCGTCGGCGTGCACACCGAGGACTATCACAACGATCAGGTGCTCGATGACCTCGATCTGCTGTATTCCGGCTACGCCAAACTGCCCGACGATTTCTGGACCACGCACGGCGAGAAGATGGACAGCTGGCAGGATGATCGCGGCCGCGCCTGCTACAAGGTCAGCGGGCCGAAGGTCAAGGAATGGCATGTCAACGAATTCCTGTACCTGCCGGACGAAGTCGAACGCGGCCTTGAACTGACCGTCCAGGCGCTCGACGGCGACAGCGCCAAGCTGCACGTGATCCGCGACTACCGCGCCGGCAAGACGCCGGTCTGGGGCATCCACGCCAAGAATCGCGAGCAGAACTTCGCGCTCAATCTGCTGCTCGATCCGGATGTCGATTTCGTCTCGCTGCTCGG
>NZ_CAISIQ010000380.1 GCF_903885465.1 uncultured Nevskia sp. | reverse complement strand
GGATCCGCCGAGAGACCATCGCCGCCGAGGACATCCTGCACGACCTCGGCGCGTTCTCGATGATCTCGTCCGATTCGCAGGCGATGGGCCGCATCGGCGAAGTCATCACCCGCACCTGGCAGACCGCGCACAAGATGAAAACCCAGCGCGGCCCGCTCGGCACCGACCCGGATCGTCATGACAATTTCCGCGTCCGCCGCTATGTCGCCAAGTACACGATCAACCCGGCGATCACTCACGGCGTGGCGCATGAAGTGGGCTCGATCGAAGTCGGCAAGCTCGCCGATCTGGTGATGTGGCGGCCGGCGTTCTTCGGCGCCAAGCCGTCGATGATCATCAAGGGCGGCATGATCGTCGCCGCACCGATGGGCGATCCGAATGCCTCGATCCCGACGCCGCAGCCGGTGCACTACCGGCCGATGTTCGGCGCCTTCGGCCGCGCGATCGCCGAGACCTCGGTGAGCTTCGTCTCGCAGGCCGGGCTCGATGCCGGGCTGCGCGACAAGCTGGGTCTGGGCAAGCGCCTGGTCGCCTGCAAGAACACACGCGCGATCCGCAAACGCGATCTGATCCTCAACGATTACCAGCCGAAGATCGAGGTTGATGCCCAGACCTACGAGGTGCGTGCCGATGGCGTGCGCCTGCATTGCGAGCCGGCGGCGGTACTGCCGCTGGCGCAGCGGTATTTCCTGTTTTAGGGCCTGTTTTAGCGCCTGTTCCAGAGCCAATTCCGAGTATGTTGACGATCACCAAACGCCTCGGCGACGGCGCCCACGCCGCCACCATCAAGATCGAGCTGCCGTTCGATCTGCGCACCCGCAGCCGCCAGCTGACCAAGCTGTCGACCGGCGAAGAAGTGGGCCTGCGTCTCGAACGCGGACTGGTGCTGCGTGGCGGCGATCATCTGATCACCGACGACGGCCGCGTGGTCGAAATCGTCGCGATGGACGAGGTGGTGTCGACGGTCACTTGCGACGATCCCTGGCGGCTGGCGCGCGCCAGCTATCACCTTGGCAACCGCCATGTGCCGGTGCAGATCGGCGCTGGCTGGCTGCGTTTCCGCCACGATCACGTGCTCGATGAAATGCTGCGTGGCCAGGGTTTCACGGTCACCGTCGAGGAAGCGCCGTTCGAGCCGGAAGGCGGCGCGTATGGCGGCCACGGTCATTCTCACGGGCACGGCTGAACGACATGTACGGTCACGGTGCCGCCGGCGGCACGGCGCTGCTGCGCTTGCTGAATCTGACCAGCCCGGCGCTGCCGATCGGCAGCTTCCATTTTTCGCAGGGGCTGGAAGATGCGGTCGAACGGCGGCTGGTCGTCGATGCAGCGACCGCCGGCGACTGGATTGCTGGCCTGGCGGCGCAATCGGTCGGTACGCTCGATCTGCCGATGCTGTTGCGTATGCATGCGGCCTGGACCGACAAGCGCCCGCCGTGGGCGCTGCGGCTCAGCGCGCGGCTGATCGCTGCCCGTGAAACCGCCGAGCTGCGCGCCGAAGACCGGCATCTCGGTTCAGCCCTCGCGCGGGTGCTGATCGAACACGGCATCGAGGAAGCCAAGCCCTGGATCGGCAATGTCGACGCCAGCCATGCCGCGCTGTTCGCGCTGGCCGCGGTGCGCTGGGACATCTGCGCACCGGACGCGGCCACCGGCTATCTGTGGAGCTGGTGCGAGAACCAGGTGCTGGCGGCGATCAAGCTGGTGCCGCTCGGCCAGAGCGCAGGCCAGCGCCTGCTCGGCCAGTTGATCGACCGGATTCCGGAGATCGTCGAAACCGCGGCGACCATCGATGACGACGACATCGGCATCGCCAGCCCGATGCAGGGCATCGCTAGCGCCCGCCACGAATCGCAGTATTCGCGGCTGTTCCGATCCTGAGCTTGCCGAACGCTTTACACAAAACATTCACAAAACTAATGCGATGGTCCGGGCTCGCGGGTTGCTGCTGCGGTAGCGGCTGAGAACCGACCTCTGCAGACTTGCGCGGCTTTCCGGAGCTGCTGCAGTCGCGCAGGTCCTGGTTCAAATAACAAAAGAGGACCCTCATGGCCCTGTTGGATCTGCATCTAGTTGGCCTTTCCTGCGCGCGTCGCGGAAGAATTCTTACAGGCTTGCGCGTTGCCGCCGCAGCTTTGATCGCTGCAACCCTGATATCGCTGCCGCAGGCGGCCGCTGCGCAGCAGACCGGCTTGCAGCTCCAGCCGAGCGCCGCGGCGCAGATCGCCGTGCTCAATCAGATCAAGGCATCGAAGACCGCGAACCAGAAGAAGATCGACTCGCGCCTGTTCCTGGCGCTGAAGAAGCAGCGCGGCGATGTCGAGACATCCGCCCTGCCGGACTTCCGTTACGTCACGCCGGAAGTCGATGGCCGCGTGCTGGTCGATCTGATCATCACCCGGCCCGATGCCGTGCGTTCGGTCTGGCAGCAGCTGACCGAGCTCGACGCCACGATCCTCACCGACAAGGGCCTGGTCTACGGCAGCCGGACGGTGCGCGCCCGGGTACCGATGAAAGCCGTCGAAGCGTTGGCGGCGATGGACGAAATCCTCAGGGTCCGTCTCGCAATTCCGGCGCGGACCCATGCCGAACCGCAGACGCCAGGCCCGGTCGCCAGCGCGCCGCGCCGCGCCACCAGCGCCCTCACCAACGCGCTGAATCGCTCGCAGGGTCTTCGTGTCCATGACGCGGATACCGCCCGGAACAGCTTCGGCACTACCGGTGCCGGTCAGACCATTTGCGTGCTATCCGATGGCGTGACTTCGCTGGCGGCATCCCAGGCATCCGGCGATCTGCCCGACGGTGATCGCCTGTTCGTGCTGCCGGGACAGACCGGCACCGGCGATGAAGGCACGGCGATGCTGGAAATCGTCCACGACCTCGCCCCGCAGGCCCGCCTGGGTTTCGCCACCGCCTTCACCAGCGCAAGCTCGTTCGCGCAGAACATCCTCGATCTGGCCACGGCCGGCTGCACGATCATCGTCGACGACATCCTCTATCTCGACGAATCACCGTTCCAGGATGGCCCTATCGCCCAATCGGTGAACACCGTGACCGGCAATGGTGTGCTGTATTTCTCGTCGGCCGGCAACGAAGGCAATTTGAAAGACGGCACTTCCGGCACCTGGGAAGGCAACTTCAAGCCCAGCGCCGCCGCCGTTCCGCCGGTGCTGGCCATCGCTGGCAGGCTTCACGACTTCGGCGACGGCAGCAACTCTATTCTGGTCAAGAGCGGCAACGGCGGGACGCCGGCCATCCTGATCTGGGCCGAGCACTACAACGCGACCCAGGGCCTGGCCTCGACCGACTACGATCTCTACGATCTGGACGGCGCGCTGACCAAGGTCTTCGACGCCAGCACCGATACCCAGAATGGTTCGGGCGGTGACGATTTTCCGGTCGAGATGCTGGACAAGGGCGCCTTCCCCGGCGAGCGGCTGGTGGTCACCCGGGTCAGCGAGGGGAATACGAGCAGCGCACCGGCCTTCAATCTGATCCTGTTCCGCGGCCGGCTCGACCCGGCGCTGGCAACCTCGGGCGCCACCCGCGGCCACAGCGCTGCTGCCAGAGCCTTCAGCATTGCCGCCACACCCGCCGCCGAGGCGTACAGCACTCCGCCAGGCGAAGGACCGTTCCCGAATCTGTTCAGCAGCGGCAACGTTTCCGAAATCTTCAGCTCGGATGGCCCGCGGCGGATCATCTTGAGCCCGGGCGGCGCTGAACTGACGCCGGGCAACCGCACAATCACCGGCGGCCGTGTTCGCCACAAGCCGGATCTGACTGCGGCCGACGGCGTATCGACGGCGGCCCCGGGCTTCTCGACCTTCTTCGGCACCTCGGCCGCAGCCCCGCATGCCGCAGCGATTGCCGGCCTGATCACGAGCGCCTTGCCGACCTTGTCGATGGCGGAAATCCGCAACCTGATGATCTCCACCGCGATCGACATCGAAGCCCCCGGCGTCGACAACGTCACCGGCGCCGGCATCGTCATGCCGATGCCGGCGCTGCAGGCCGGCGGCGCGCAACCGCGGGCGTTGTTGTTGCCGGGCAAGGCGGTGTTCACCCAGGTGAGCGGCGATGGCGATGCGTTCATCGAACCCAATGAAACCTGGTCCATCTCGCTGCCGCTGAGCAATCAGGGCGGCGCCGCGGCCAGTTCCGTGCGCGTCAGCCTGAGCAGTTCGACGACGGGTGTCACGCTTCTCAACAGCGACTCGGCCTATCCGGACATCGCGCCGGGAGACCGGGCGGCGAATACCCGCGGCTTCACCTTCCGCGTCGAATCCACCTTCCCCTGCGGCCGGCTGATCAACTTCTCCGCGGCTTCCAGCTATGCCGGCAGCGCCACGCCGCCGCCGGCCTTCCCGCTATCGGCCAACACCGGTGCGCCCGGCACGCCGGTGACCTTCCGCTATACCGGCGCCGTGGTCCCGATTCCGGACGGCGGGACAGCCGGTGTCGACATTCCGCTGACGGTTTCCGGCCTCAACGGCGCGCTGAACGACATCGACTTCCGCATCGACGGCAGCAGTTGCACTGCCGATATCGGCGCGACCACCGTCGGCATCGCCCACAGCTTCGTCGGCGATCTGATCGTCCGCCTGGTATCGCCCGCGGGCACAGTGATCCGGCTGATGAACACACCGGGTGGCACCGGCAACGGCGGCAACAATTTCTGCCAGACGACGCTGGATGACGAAAGCACCGGCATCAACATCCAGAACATCGTTGCCGCCAATGCGCCCTGGCGCGGCTCGTTCCAACCGGCGGCGGCCCTGGCAGGCTTCGATGGCGAGAACGGCAACGGCACCTGGTTGCTGCGGGTGACCGACACCACCACGCAGGACAGCGGCAGCGTCCGAGCCTTCTCGCTGCTGATCGCGGGCGCGGCTTGCGACGTGCCGGCCAACCCTGCCCCCAGCAGCTTCCACTTCGTCGATCAACGCGGCGTGGCGCGAAGCAGCCGGATCACTTCAGCGCCGGCAAGCATTACCGGCCTCACGGCGGACGCGGTGATCTCGGTCGAGGGCGGCAGC
>NZ_CAISIQ010000379.1 GCF_903885465.1 uncultured Nevskia sp. | reverse complement strand
GGTTTCCTTCTTGACGCGCAGGCCGGTCAGGATTGCCGCCGTCATCACCGGGGAGACGTCGCCGCGCATGATCTGGCGCATCAGCGCGATCATCTCGTCATGAAAGATTTCGCGGTGCTCGATGGTCCGCGCCAGCGCTTCCTGTGGCGTCATGACCCCATCAACTCCAGTTGTCCAGAAAGTTCTTCAGCATCGCGTGCCCATGCTCGGTCAGGATCGATTCCGGGTGGAACTGCACGCCTTCGATCGGCAAGGACTTGTGGCGCAAGCCCATGATCTCGTCCGGCGTGCCGTCCGGCTTCACCGTCCACGCGGTGGCTTCGAGTTCGGCCGGGAAATCGCCGCGGTCGACGATCAGCGAGTGATAGCGGGTGGCCGTGAACGGACTTGGCAGATCGCGGAACACCGAGCCAGCCAGATGGTGGATCGGGCTGGTCTTGCCATGCATCACCGATGCGGCGCGGCGCACCGTGCCGCCGAAAGCCTGGCCGATCGACTGATGGCCGAGGCAGACGCCGAGAATCGGAAACCTGCCGGGCTTGCCGAGGCGCTCGATCAGTTCCAGGCAGATGCCGGCTTCGTTCGGCGTGCACGGCCCCGGCGACAGGACGATGTGGCTGGGCTTCAGTGCGGCCACCTCATCGACCGTGATCTGGTCGTTGCGGTGTACGGCAACCTCCGCCCCGAGCTCGCCGAAATACTGGACGAGGTTGTAGGTGAAAGAGTCGTAGTTATCGATCATCAGGATCATGACTGTGCCTGTGTTGTACGTCTGTTCTCAGGCCGCACCGGGTTCGGTGCGGGTCCCAACTTGCCCGCCGCGCCGCCCAAAAAACCAAAAAGATCAGGGGCCGCGGATCGGGTTTCACTCAGGGAGAACGACGCCAACGAGTCATGACAGTGAGATCGGGAGAAGAACGGACGGCAGTTTAACGAGTTCTGGACGGCGAAAAGCAGGTCTCACGCAAAGACGCCAAGAGAAAAGCTTTTGAATGATTCATCGGCTTTTCCTTGGCGTCTTGGCGCCGTTGCGTGCACCGCTGTTGCTTTTCCCGACCTCAGACCTGCCCGTACAAGGTCACGACACAGGCGCCACCGATGCCGATGTTGTGCTGCAGCGCCAGCCGCGCGCCGTCGACCTGGCGCGGGCCGCAGACACCGCGCAGCTGCTCGACCAGTTCCGTGCACTGCGCCAGCCCGGTGGCGCCCAGCGGATGGCCCTTGGCAAGCAGACCGCCGGACGGATTGGTGACGACCGCGCCGCCATAGGTGTTGTCGCCGTCATTGATGAACTTCTCGGCACCGCCGATCGGTGCGAAGCCCAGCGCTTCATAGGTCACCAGTTCATTGGCGGTGAAGCAGTCGTGCAGCTCGCAGACGTCGATGTCGGAAGGACCGACGCCGGCTTGCGCGTAGACCTGATCGGCCGCCGCTTTCGACATGCCGAAGCCCACGGCTTCGATCATCGAGCCGGCCTCGAACGTCGATGGCCTGTCGGTGGTCATCGCCTGGCCGAGAATGGCAATGTTGGAGCGGATGCCGTGCTTCTTGGCGAACGCTTCGGACACCAGGATCGCCGCCGCTGCGCCGCAGGTGGGCGGGCAGCACTGGGCGCGGGTCAGCACGCCGTAGATGGTTGGCGTGGCGAGGATCTGCTCGGCAGTCATCTGCTCGCGGAAGATCGCCTTGTCGTTGTGCTCGGCGTGGCGGCGCGCCTTCTCGGCGATCTTGGCGAAGGTGGCGTTGGTCGCCCCGTACTTCTGCTGGTATTCGAGGCCCGCGCCGCCGAACAGGTGCGGCGCCATCGGCGTAGTTGGCGCGGCCGGCTGCAGCGCGTGCGACTGCTCCATCCACTTGCCCATCGGCGGTGGCCGGTCATTGAACACGGCGGCGAGCGCGCCTGGCGCCATCTGCTCGAAGCCGACGGCAAGCACACAGTCGGCCATGCCGCTGGCGATCGCCTGACGTGCGAGGTACAGCGCCGTGGAGCCGGTCGAGCAATTGTTGTTGACGTTGATCACCGGTACGCCGGTCATGCCGACTTCATAGACCACGCGCTGGCCGCAGGTGGAATCGCCATACACGTAGCCGGCGTAGACCTGCTGCACCTGCTCGTAGCCGACGCCGGCATCGGCCAGCGCCAGGCGGATCGCCCGCGGGCCCATGACGGTGTACGGCTCTGCGGCGCTCGGCTTCAGGAAGGGAATCATGCCGACGCCGGCGACGATCACTTTGGCTGGGCTCATGGAATCGGGTCCTCGGAGTGTGGGGTGGGGGTGGTTCGGAGACGCAGAGTGTCGCCCGGCCGTCGCGCCTTGGGTCAAATCCTTGGTTGGGTGAGGGTTGGCCCCGGGATCGAGGCGGTTCGGGTCTCGCCTGGGACGGAATGCACGGGTGGCAAAACGATTTGCACGGTCCCTCAGGCGGCGGGCACGGCGATTTGGATACTCAGCTGCACTCCCTTCCTGACCGCGAGAAACAGCGATGACGCAAACCATTGATACCGATTACCTGGTCATCGGCGCCGGCGGCATGGGGATGGCATTTGTCGACGAAATCATCACCCAGACCTCGGCAACGGTGACGATCGTCGATCGCAATCATCGTCCGGGTGGTCACTGGAACGACGCCTATCCCTTCGTGCGCCTGCACCAGACCTCCACCTGCTACGGCGTCAACTCGACACCGCTGGGCAATAACACCATCGACCAGGTGGGCTGGAACAAGGGCTGTTACGAACTGGCCAGCGGCAGCGAGGTGGTCGCCTATTTCGACCAAGTGATGCGCCAACGCTTCCTGCCGTCCGGCCGAGTCAAGTACCTGCCGATGTGCGATTACCGTGAAGACGGCTCGGTGGTCTCGCGGGTCAATGGCAGCGCTTACGAAATCCGCGCCAAGAAGATCGTCGACGCGACCTACATCAACGTCACCGTGCCTTCGCAGCGTCCGCCGAAGTTCAAGGTGGAAGGCGGTGCCGTCTGCGTGCCACCGAACAGCGTGCCGAAGCTGGCACCGGACTACAGCAAGTTCGCCGTCGTCGGCTCCGGCAAGACCGGCATCGATACCTGCCTGTTCCTGCTCGAGATGGGCGTGGCCCCGGCCGACATCACCTGGGTGATGCCGAATGACGCCTGGCTGTTCGACCGCTTTACCGTCAACCCGGGCCGCAAGTTCACCGACATCATCACGGCGGGACGAGTGGAAGTGCTGAAGGCCGCACTGGCGGCGGATTCGGTCGACGATTTCTTCCAGCGCGTGGTCGCCTGCGACCAGCTGTTCCAGTTCGATCCCAAGGTGAAGCCGACCAACTGGCGCTGCGCCACCGTCACCAAGCTGGAGCTGGAACAGCTGCGCAGCATCCCGAACATCGTCCGCATGGGCCATGTCGATGCCGTGGCGCCGGGCGAAATGCGCCTCAAGAAGGGCGTGTTCAAGACGGCGCCGGGCACGCTGTACATCGACTGCGCTGCCGACGGCCTGAAGAATCGTCCCGAGAAGAAGGTGTTCGACGGCAACCGCATCACCCTGCAGACCGTGCGCATGTGCCAGCAGGTTTACAGCGCGGGCTACATCGGCAATGTCGAAGCCAATCTGACCGACGAAGCGCGCAAGAACGACCTCTGCCGCCCGGTGCCGCTGCCCCACGCCGCAAACGATTACCTGCGCTGCGCGATCCAGGACAGCGAAAACATGCTGATCTGGTTGACCGAGCCGTCGGTGGTGAAGTGGATCAACGAGTCGCGCATCGACCTGTTCAGCCCGATCTTCGATTTCGATTGCCCGATCATGGGCCCGCAGATCCAGGCGATGGGCGAACTGCTGTCCGTCGCGATTCCGAAGATGCGCCAGCTGCTCGAGGACGAAAAGGTCACGACTGCGGCC
>NZ_CAISIQ010000378.1 GCF_903885465.1 uncultured Nevskia sp. | reverse complement strand
CGTGAACGAACGCGGGCCGGGCGCGCCTTCGTCCTTGCCACCCTGCGCCAGCGCCACTTCGTGGAACTTGTGCACGGCTGCGCGCGACGGCGCGTTGAAGCTGATCGTGCCGCCATTGGCGAACGTCGGCGGCTGGCCGTTGCCCGGCTTGGTGATCATGAACAGGTCCGAACCTTCGGCGCCCGTGCTCCACAGCGAGGCGGCGTCGAAGTTCATCACGCGCTTCAGGCCCATCGTCTCCAGGACGGCGTCATAGAACTTGCGGCCGGCTTCAACGTTGCTCGTACCCACTACCACATGCGTGAAAATACCCATGGTTCTTCTCCTCAATTGGTTGTCGTGTGCTCGTTGGCGCAGGCGTCTTGTTTCTGCTCAAGCCTGTCGTCCGCAGCTACTCTGTAGCAGCAGCCAGCGAACAACAAGATGTGCGGAATTGCGCCAGATTGGCGGCCACAACTGACACAGCAGCCCAGCCGCCAAGCTGTTCTCGGCGCGATCTAGAGGCTGCCGGACATCGTTGCAAACGATGAGCCTGAGACGCCCAGCACGCCCGGCACCGTCGCCGGAACCTCATCGGTCCAGACTTTGAACGACTCCAGCGTGTGCTGACCGTAAGTCGTGGTGATGGCCACGTCCGCAGCGTCGCGACCGCGGGCGATCAGGATGCGGCCGATGCGTGGCTGATTGTTGCGCGGGTCGAAGGGATGCCAGGCGCCGCCAAGGAACACTTCCATCGAACCGGCGAAATCCATCGGCGCATCGACCGGCGGCACGCCGATGTCACCCAGATAGGCCGTGCAGTAGCGAGCCGGAATGTTCAGGCAGCGGCAGAAGGTGATGGCCAGATGCGCGTAATCGCGGCAGACGCCCTGGCGCTCGTTGAAGGCTTCGAAAGCAGTCTTGGTCGGCCGCGCGAACTGGTAGCCGAAGACAATGTGCCGGTTCACGAAGTCGCAGACCGCCTGCACTCGCGCCCAGCCCGGCGGCGTGTTGCCGAACAGTTGCCAGGCCGCGCCCATCAGCAGATCGGTTTCGCAGTAGCGGCTGCCGAGCAGGAATACCAGCGTTTCCTGCGGCAATTGCTCGACCGGATGCTGCTGCGCATTCAGCAACACCGGCTCGGTACGGCCGTGATCGCGGATCAGGCCATCGGCCGTCAGACGGATGCGGCCCGCAGGCGCGACGATCCGGCTGCACCAGTTGCCGAAGCCATCCCGGTACATGGTCATCGGTACCGGCGGATCGAGGCATAGCAAATCCGGCCGGATCAGGTCGGAAGCACGCGAGTAATGGGCGTGCAGGGTGAGAATCATCGGTGTCGGCTGCGGACACTGATAGACGATTTCATAACCGAAGCGGATCTGCATGGGGTTTCCGGGATTTCATACGGGGGTGGTTAGCCACCCCTCCGGAAAAGCCGGCGAGGCGCTAAGGGAACGTCAAAAGCGAGGGCAGCAAGCGTGCCAGCAGGGCGGCCCAATACCGCTGGCCCGCCTCGTTGGCGATCAGGTCCTGCCGGATTTCCAGCTCGACATGCAACAAACCTCTCTGTTCGCCATGCACCGGGATCGAATAATCGCTCTCGTCGCTGACGTCATACGGCTCGTTGTAACCAACTACCGTGCCCGGCTCCGCTTCCAGTGCCGCGCCGAGCGCCTGCGCCAGTCGCGCATCGTGGTGATACAGCATGCCGACGTGCCAAGGCCGCGCCTTCCCCTGCCAAACCGGCGTGAAACTGTGCACCGCGATCAGCACACTACGCTGGCCACGCGCCTCACGGGCATCGAGCTGCTCGGTGATCGCTGCGTGATAAGGCTCGAAGATCGCGTGGCGGCGCTGCTCGGCGCCGGCAATATTTACCGAGGCATTGCCCGGAATTACCGTGCCATCGCTGCATTGCACGATCGAGTCAGCGACCTGCGGCGGCCGGTTGCAGTCGATCACCAGCCGCGAATAGTTCTGCATCACCAGGGTCGCATCGAGCTGCGCGGACACCAGCTTCGAGACTTCTGCCGCGCCGATGTCCCAGCCGATGTGTCGACGCAGTTCGGCATCCGGCAAACCCAGCGCGGACAGCGAACGCGGTACGGCGCAACTGGCGTGATCGCAGATCAGGAACAACGGCGAGCCGCCGTCGGCACGAATGACCTCGACAGGCCCCGGCTCATCGGCAGCGATGAGTGGCTGGCTAGCGATCGGATCTGAAGTGTTGTTGATTGCCGAACCCCGAGGATGACGACGGTGGGGTTTAAGCGACGGAATCAGGCGTCTGCTGATTCCAGATATTCAAAAGTGGTCGGGGCGACAGGATTCGAACCTACGACCTCTTGCTCCCGAAGCAAGCGCTCTACCAAGCTGAGCTACGCCCCGCAAACTGCTCCGCTGTACGCGGCTACCGCTTGAACTAGCTTTCCCGCCGAAGGCAGAAATCGACCAGTTCCAGCAACGCTTTCTTGTAAGGGGTTTCGGGCAAACCCTGTAGCGTTGTGCTCGCCGAATGGCTGTACCGCTCGGCGAGGGCGCGAGTGTACGGGATCGCTCCAGTCGCTTCAACAGTTTCCAGAACCTCCTTGATGCGATCGACGCGGCCGTTGGCAATGGCCTCGCGGATCATCGCCGTCTGGGCCGCGGAGCCGTTGCGCATCGCCACCAGCAGCGGCAAGGTCGGCTTGCCTTCGGCCAGATCGGTGCCCAGATTCTTGCCGCTGACTTCGGGGTCGGCGGTGTAATCGAGCAGGTCGTCGATCAACTGATACGTCATGCCGAAGTCGTGGCCGAAATTGGCAAACGCGGCCCGCGCAGCATCCGTGGCATCGGCACCGATCGCACCCAGAGCCGCGGCCGCGCGGAACAGTTGCGCGGTCTTCAGCTCGATCACCCGCAGATAGCGCGCTTCGGTAATGTCCGGATCGTTGCAGTTCATCAACTGCAGCACTTCGCCTTCGGCGATCGCATTGGTGGTGTCGGCCATCACCTGCATGACGCCCATGCGACGGCTTTCAACCATCAACTGGAAGCTGCGCGAATACAGGAAATCACCGGACAACACGGCGCCTGCATTGCCCCAGACGGCGTTGGCCGTCTGCCGGCCACGGCGACGATCGGAATGATCGACGACATCGTCATGCAGCAAGGTCGCGGTATGGATGAACTCGATGACCACCGCAAGCAGATGCGGCATATCACCCTTGGCGCCGAGCGCCCGCGCCATCAGCACCAGCAACGCCGGCCGCAGCCGCTTGCCGCCCGCCTGGATGATGTAGCCGCCGATCTCGTTGATCAGCGGCACTTCCGACGACAGCCGCAGGCGAATCAATGCGTCGATGGCCTTCAGGTCATCGGCGATCGGCGACAGGATGGCTAGCAGTTCAGCAGATCGACCGTTGCCAACAGGCGGTTTGGGAAGGCCTGCGACGGCGACTGAGGAATCCACGGAGGTGATCGTCAAGAGAAGGGCTGGTTGAGGATGGCGGTGCCCGGCGGGCGGCCGTTCATCCTGCGCAAGAGGAATGCCGAAATTCTAACATCCGGCCTGACAAGGGCATGACAAGCGCATGGGGCATGCCCGAAGCCAGGACTCAGATACCCGCCTCGACCGCCAGATCCTTCAATAACAGCGTGGTATCAGCCAGACGCTCGGCCGCCACCGTCGCCCGGGCGCCGACCAGCTTCTTCATCACGCCGAAATCCTTCAGCTGGCTGACCGCATCGGCCGCGATGATCCGGCCGTCCTTCAGATAGAAGGCCGAGAACGCGCGGGTTTCGGTCGAGCCGCGGATCACCACCTGATCGTAGCCGCTGGACAGGCCGCACATCTGCAGCTTCAGCTCGTACTGATCCGACCAGAACCACGGCAGTTCGTCGTAAGCCTTGGGCTGACCGACCAGCAGCCGCGCCGCATGGCGAGCCTGTTCCATTGCATTGGGCACCGATTCCAGACGCACCCGGCCGCCGAGCAGCGGGCTCGGCCGGTTAGCACAGTCGCCGGAAGCGACGATGTCCGGGTCCGAAGTCTGGCCGTATTCGTCGACAACGATGCCGTTGTCGACCGCCAGCCCGGCCGCCGTCGCCAGCTCGGTGTTCGGGATCAGGCCGATGCCGACGATCACCACATCGGCGGCAACGCGATTGCCGTCGGCGAGGATCACGGCGCTGACCTTCTTGCCATCGTTCTCTAGCGCGGCGATCTGCACGCCGACCTGGATATCGACACCGGCTTCGCGATGAACGCGGGTATAGAACGCCGACATCTCCGGCGCGGTGACGCGGGCAAGCACGCGCGGCGCCGATTCCAGCACCGTCACCGACAAGCCAGCCTTGACCGCGACCGCAGCGATCTCGAGGCCGATGTAGCCGCCGCCGATGATCACCAGGCGATGACCGGCCACCAGATGATCCCGAATCTTTTCGGCATCGATCTGCGAGCGGAGCGACAGCACATTGGCCATGTCCGCACCCATTACCGGCAGCGGACGGGCGCGGCCGCCGGTGGTCAGCGCCAGCTTGTCGTACGCCAGAGTCTGGCCATCGGACAGCGTCACGGTCTTGGCGGCACGATCAATCGCGGTCACCGAAGTACCGCCGATGAATTCGATGTTGTTCTTTTCGTAGACGGCGGCGTTGCGGATCAGCAATTGCTCGGCCGGTATGGCGCCGGTCAGAAAACCTTTCGACAGCGGCGGGCGCTTGTACGGCAGGCCGGCTTCGTCGCCGATCATCACCACGCGGCCGGTATGGCCCTGGGTGCGTAGTTCGGCGGCGAGTTCGCTGCCGGCCTGGCCGGCGCCGACGATCAGTACCGTTCCGGTGGTGCTCATGCGCAGACGTCCTGCGATGAAAGACGGGCGGCTCGGCAGAAGGTCATCGGGGACTCCGGATCGGGTTCAAGGGCGGCCCGAATGGTAGTCGGTTTTTGGCGCGATCCTGAAGCGGGCTGCTGCAGCCGTAATCGACCGCCATAAAAACGCCCGGCCGAATCAATCCGGCCGGGCGTCGGTGACGGCTGCGCTCAGAACTGGTAGCGCAGGAAGAAGCCGATGTTGTCGCGATCGCGGATCTGGTTGTTGGCACCGCCGCGGGTGTACAGGTTGTAGGTGACGGTCAGCGAGGTCGACTTCTCGTAGCGGATCTCGAACAGCGAGTTCAGCTGGATGCGGCCTTCGACGAAGTTCGCGCCCGGCCCCGGCGAGTTGTTGTAGATGTCGTGCTGGAAGATCAGCAACGGCTGGATCGAGATGCCCGGCAATACCGACTCGTAGCTGATGCGGCCGATCATGCGATAGCCGCCAGCGAACGAGTTGGCGAACTGGTTGCGTTTGGCCTGGTAGGGATTGAAGCGCAGGCCGTCCGGGCCGATCGAGCAGCTGGGATTGGTCGAACAGGCCAGCCGCGAACCATCGGCACCGCTGCCGTCGGCACCGGCCGAGGCATGGGTGTAGGCCGCGCCCGGGCCTTCGATCTGCAGCTGATTGAACTTCGGCAGGTTCAGTACGTGGGTGGCCGCCACTTCGTAAAGCAGAATCACCTGATCGGCACCAATCCAGTTCTCGGTACCACTGAGTACCCGGGTGGCACCAAAGGTGTACTGCAGTACCTTGCCTGGGATATAGCCTTGGATGTACGAGTTCGGCGCGTTTTCGCCGAGCGTGATGCCGCGATACGGCGTGATGAAGTTCGGGAACGAACGCGCCGAGCCCGGCACTGAACCGACGATCAAACTCAGGTTGTCCGGATAGGGATTGTTGCCGTTGGCATCGACGAAGTTGTTGCTCGGATACAGGCTGTACTGGTTGCCGCCGTTCTCGGTGAACGCCACGGTATTGGTGGTGCCCTGACAGCCGATGTTGATGTCGTGGCAGCGAGTCAGCGAGGGGCCGAAGGACGCAAACGCCAGATCGACCAGCGCCACCTGCAAGGGCAGATTCGGCCGGTAGGCAACCTCACCCTGGTACGAGTAGTCGCCGTAAGTGGTGTTGAAGCTGAAGCCGAACAGCTTGCGGTCTTCCGGATACTCCAGCATCACCCGAGCGGTATCGAAGCCGACGGCATCGGAAATCTGCATGCCCGGACGCGGCAGCAGCAGGTTCGCGAAAGCACCCAGATCGGTGCCGATATCGAGCGCCGACAGCGGGCTCTGTGCCAGCAGGTTCAGCGTATCCAGCCCCAGTGCAGTCTGGCCGGCAAGCCCGCCGAGCGCGATCGGCAGGTTCGGGCAGGACTGCAGGAACTCGGTGGTGTTGCGGGCATCGATGCCGATCGCGCTGCCTTCACGGCGGGCGCAACTGGCATTGGTCGCATAGGTGCTGACGTACGGCAGCTGCGAGTGGTAGTTCATGAAATAGCCACTCAGCTCGGTGCCGTTGTTCAGCCAGTCGGCGTAATAGCTGAGCTTGAAACCGTACTGGCCCTGATCGGAGGCCTTGCGATCCGGCAGGCGCGGAATGATCAACGCCGTCGGCGTGACTGCAGTCAGCGGATTGTCGAGCATGCCGCCGGCCAGGCTTTCCGGATCGTCGGCCGCCGAACCGAAGCTGGCATTGACGAAGTTGCGCAGATTGGTGGTGCCGAGATCGACGAAGGAGTTGAAGGTGCCCGGCGTCGGAATCTCGACGTGCCGAGATTCGAACTGGTAGTAGCCCTCGACGCTCAGGCCATCGACGATGTTGGTCGATATCCGGAACATGTTGACCGGGATGTACAGATCCTCGAGCAGGCCGTTGCCGCTGCGGAAGAAGTTGTTGGCATTGATCGGCTGCGCCTGATTGATCGAGTTCAGGATCGCCACCGTCGATTCGCCCCACTGCACGGTCTGCCGGCCGAGGCGGAACTGCAGTTCGCGGTCGCCGGGAATCGGAATCGAGCCGAAGAAATTGGTATCGAGGAAGTCGTAGCGCAGGCCGATCTGCTGGGCCTCCTGCTCGTTGCGGTTCTCGCTGAACGCGCCGCCCGGCCCGTAAGTGCGCGAGAAGTAGCGATTCGACGTCCGGTTGCCCGGCTCGGCGGTGCCCACCGAATTGACGTTGGCGCTGGTGATCCGGTTCCGGTACTGCACCTGGCCGTGGTACAGCGACGGATCGTAGATCGCGCGGCCGCGATAGAAGAAGCCGAACTTGCCGGATTCGATCTTCAGATCGTGCGTCCACACCACGGGCGACTGGGTGATGTCACCCCGGTCGAAATTGAGGTCGCCATCATCGAAGTTCATCGAGGCGGCACCGGGCGAGCGGCGCAGCTTTTCGGCCGGATAAGTCTGGGTGCGGTTCAAGCCCTGGCAGAGCTGGTAGACGCCGGTGCAGACGTTCGGGTCGATATTGCTCTTGCCGATCAGCCGCGAATCGCGCTCCTCCAGACGAAACGCCACGCCGGCGGTCAAGGTCTGGTTCAGCACGGCGTTGAAATCCTGCTCGCCGAAGTTGAAATCGAACTCGGACGCCATCGCTGACATCGGCAGAACCGCGCCCACTGCAACAGCCACGGCCAACGCCGCCAACTTGCTCGAAGCCATCTGTACCCCCTCCCGTTAATCCCGCTGCCACGCGCCCCTACTGCTCGGTTCGGCATCCGGGTCATGGCCCGTCGCCGCCTTATCGGTATCGCGGCCTTTTCTGGCCGCGTGAGCTAGAAACTACACGTTCATTCACTGAATTTGGATGGCTTTTTGTCCGAAGCCTGCAAAACCAGACTTTCGGCTAACGGACCGCAGGTTCATCGGACGCGTCCACTTTGGCTTCGTTTTCCTGGGCATTGATCCAGTTATTTGACACGTGTCCAACTTATCGGCAGCCTTCCGCCATGGAAGGAATCGAAAGCCGCCGTCTGGAAGAGAAGGAACGCCGCCGCGAGGACATCCTCGATGCCGCTGAAGCCGTGTTCGCCGCCCGGGGCTTCGACGACGCCAAGATGGATGACATAGCCCGCAACGCGCGGGTGTCCCGGGCGCTGCTCTACATCTACTTCAAGGACAAGCGGGAACTGCAGTTCGCGCTCTGCCTCCGAGGCCTGGACCTGCTCCGCCAACGCTTCGCCGAAGCCCGTGGCCGGCATGCTCGCGGTGTCGAGCAGATCAAGGCGATCGGCCGCGCCTACATCGGCTTCGTGCAGGAATTTCCTGTCTACTTCAATGCTTTGGCTCGCGCAGAAGCGCAACACACCGAACTGGAAGACGAGCGCAGCCTGTGCCACCAGATCATGCGTGCCGGCGGTCTGGCCCACGCCGAAACGATCTCCGCACTGGTGGCTGGCCAGGGTGACGGCAGCGTTCGCAAGGATCTCGGCGAACTGCTGATGGTGGCGATGACGCTCTGGGGCTTCAGCCACGGCGTTGCCCAGCTGGCGATGACCAAGGGCGAAATCTTTGCCCATGAAGGGGTGCCGCTGACCACCTTCATCGACCACGCGATCGACATGGCCACGCGCTCGATCGCCGCATGACTTCGGGCCCGGAGACTGACATGTGTCTAATTGATGGACGCAAATACAAGAAAAATGCCGTTCCCGACCCTGTTCGAACCCGGCTCGCCAGGCAGCGCTGGCTGCGCATTCAGGCACTGCTCATCGGCCTTGCAGCGCCGGTAATCGCGCATTCCGATATGAACCTGGCAGCCGATTCTGCTGCCGCTGCCAATGACTATCTGGCGACCTACCTGGCCGAGGCGCTGTCCAGCAATTCGGCACTGCGGGCTCAGGCTTTCGCCGTTGAAGCCGCCGCCCAGGGCTTGAGCGCGGCCCGCGCGCGGCGAGCACCGCAGCTGGCGCTGAACGCGCGCTACACCGTCGCCGAAGGCGGCCGAGTCACCCGCATCCCGACCGGCGATCTGGTCAACCCGGTCTACCGCACGCTGAACCAGCTGACCGCTGGCACGCCGAACGCGACCAACTTTCCCGAGATCGGCAACAACGACATCAACTTCCTGCGCCCACATGAGCAGGACACCCGGCTGACCCTGAGCGCGCCGCTGTACGCGCCGCAGCTCGCCGAGCAGGTGCTGATCCGCGCCGCCGAGTTCGAAGGCAGCCTGGCGACCCGCGAAGCCTTCGCCCGCACCCTTGTCCGCGATCTCAAGCAGGCCTACTACCAGCTTGCCCAGTTGCAGGCCGGCATCGGCGTGCTCGAAGCCAGCCGGGCAACTTTGGCCGAGAACCGCCGGGTCGCCGATTCGCTGATCGCCGCCGGCAAGGCGACCCGCGACCGCGCACTGCGCGCCGAGGCCGAACTGCTCGCCGTCGAACAGCGCCTGCTTGCCGCCCGCAACGACGAACGCGCCGCCCGCCGTTATCTGAACCTGCTGCGCAATCGCGACGAGGCCGAAGCGGTGCTGGTATCGAATGCAGCGCTGTCGGTCAGTGGCGTTGCCGGCGATGAAGCGACACGGCCAGAACTGCGCCGCCTCGATCATCAGATCGACGCCGCCGATCACGCCCGCAAACTGGCCGGCAGCGGCTTCCTGCCGACCCTGTCCCTGGTCGCCGACAGCGGCATCCAGGGCACCGGTTACACGGTCAATCGCGATTCCGATGTCAGCACGGCGTCGCTGGTGCTGAACTGGACCTTGTTCGATTTCGGCGCCCGCCGCGCCGCGGAATCGCAGGCCCGCGCCCAGACTTCGCAACTGCAGGCGACGCGGGACGATGTCCGCCGCCAGTTGGTCCTCGCCAAGCTGTCCGCCGACGACAGCGCGCTGACTGCCGAACAAGCGCTGCGAACCGCCGAGGCGCGTATCGCAGCTGCCGAGGAAGGTTTTCGCATTGCCGAGCGCAAGCGCGACGCCGGCCAGCTGTCGCAGATCGAATTTCTCGACGCCGAACGCGCCCAGACCGAAGCCCGGCTCGGTCTCGCGATCGCCCGCAGCAGCCTGCAGAGCGCGCGCGCCGAACAGGAATACAGCCGCGCCGCCTATCCCCTGCCCGCCACGCTCGCCTCCGGAGCCACACCGTGACCGCTCGCCGAAATCTGTTGTTGCTGCCGATTGCAGCGAGCCTGCTGCTGGCCGGCTGTAGTCGCAAACCTGCGGAGGCACCCGCCGCCACGCTGCCGCGCGCAGTCAGAATCGCGATCGTCCGCGAAGGCCCGGCCGAACCGCCGGTGCTGGCCACCGGCCTGGCCGCCAGCCGCGACGAAGCGCGGCTCGGTTTCAAGGTCGGCGGTGTCATCGCCTCGATCGACGTGCGCGAGGGCGATCAGGTGAAAGCCGGTCAGCGGCTGGCGCGCATCGAAGCCGCCGAGATCGACTCTTCGGTGACCCAGGCGCGCGCCGCGCTCGACAAGAGTCGGCGTGACCGGCTGCGGGGCGAAAAGCTGTTTGCCGATGATGTCGTCACCCGCGAGCAGCTCGACGACTTGAACACTGCCGAAACCGTGGCGAAAGCCCAGCTCGATGCCGCCAGCTTCAATCGCCGCTATGCCGAGATCACCGCGCCCAGCG
>NZ_CAISIQ010000377.1 GCF_903885465.1 uncultured Nevskia sp. | reverse complement strand
CGTCGAGCCTTGGCGTGCTGGTGGCGTTGTCGATCGTCCGCGAGCTGGGTCCGGTGGTCACCGGCCTGCTGTTCGCCGGCCGTGCCGGTACCGCGCTGGCCGCAGAAATCGGCCTGATGAAGGCCACCGACCAGTTGGCCGGCATGGAAATGATGGCGGTCGATCCGATCAAGCGGGTCATCGCGCCGCGCTTCATCGCCGGCCTGATCGCGATGCCGCTGCTGGTGTCGATCTTTTCGATGATGGCCATCGGCATTGCCGGCGGTCATGCAATCGGCGTCGAGCTGCTGGGCGTCGACGATGGCTCTTACTGGTCGCAGATCAACCAGTCGATGCATGGCGGCGACATCCGCGACATGCTGATCAAGTCGTCCGTGTTCGGCCTGGCGATCAGCTGGATCGCCGTCTACCAGGGCTATCACGCAGCGCCGACTTCCGAAGGTGTTTCACGCGCCACGACCTCCACCGTGGTGGTGTCGTCACTGGCAATTCTGGCGCTGGATTTCGTGCTCACCGCCTTCATGTTCCGTTAAGCGACCCAAGACCAGACTGGACCCTCATCATGCAATCAAGAAGCCTTGAACTCCTGGTCGGATTCTTCGTGTGCCTCGGCATCGCGGCGGTGTTCGTACTCACCTTCCGCGTGGCCAGCCTCGATTCGGTCGGCGACAGCGGCAGCAGCTACACGATCACCGCGAAATTCGAGAACACCGGCAGCCTGGCACGTGGCGCCTCGGTGAAGCTGTCCGGCGTGCGCATCGGCCGGGTTCGCGAGATCGGCATCGATCCGGAAACCTTCCAGGCCGTGGTGAGCATGGAAATCGACGGCAGCCGCAACAATATTCCGAGTGATTCGAATCTGAAGATCCTGACCGCCGGCCTGCTCGGCGAGCAGTACATCGGTCTGGAACCGGGTGGCGATCCGGAGCCTTTGAAGAATGGCAGCGAGATCACCTTCACCCAGTCCGCGCTGGTGCTGGAAAATCTGATCGGCCAGTTCCTGACCTCGTTCACCCAGAAGGAACCGTCCGCCGCCAAGAAGTCCGAAGAATCCGCTGAACCGAAGGCTGCGCCCAAGACTGATGGGCCAGCCCCGGCTCCTGCGAAGTGAACTCATCGATATCTATCCGTTGGAGCACCCCATGCTGAAGAAATTCCTGACCTTGATCCTCGGCTTCGGTCTCGCTGCGCAAGTCGCCGCGGCGCCTGCTGCAGCCACGCCGGACACCGCGCTGAAAGGCACCACCGAGCAGCTGCAGAAGCTGATCCAGACCAACTACAAGGCTTACCGCGCCGATCTGCCGAAGTTCTATCAGGCCGTCGACGAAGTCGTGGTGCCGCGCTTCGACGTGCCCTACATCGCCCAGTTGGTGCTGGCCTCCAACTACAAGGCGGCGACGGCAGAGCAGCGCAGCCGTTTCGCGGCGGCGTTCAAGAACATGATGGTGCGCGCCTACGCAAACGCCATGCTCGACAACTACAACTCGATCCAGATCGATTGGCTGCCGGTGCGCCTGGGCGAGAACGACAAAACGGCGCTGGTCAACACGACGATGAAGTCGGACAGCGGCAAGGCCTATGCGATCGGCTTCCGCGTGCGCAATGTCGACAACGACTGGAAGGTGTTCGACATCGCCGTCGAGAACATCTCGCTGATCACCAATTTCCGCACCCAGCTCAATGCCGAGATCAAGAAGAACGGTCTCGACTCGGTGATCGAGCGCATGGAGAAAGGCGATTTCCTCGAAGCGGCCAAGAAGAATGGCGGCGCCAGCTGATCCTGCCGTGACTGCCAGCATGCAAGTCGACGGCGCGCTCGATTTCAAACATGTGCCGCAGTGGCTGGACAGGGCCAAGGAACTGGCTGCTGCCGGTGAGCTCGATCTCGCAGGCGTCACCCGAGCCGATTCCGCGGGTCTGGCGCTGCTACTCGAGCTCACCCGACGAGCTCAGGCGCTAGGCAAGCCGTTGCAGCTGCGGAACCCGCCTGCGCAGCTGATCGAGCTGTCGCGCTTCTTCGGATTGGACACCCTGCTACGCTTCACCTGACAGATAACAATACGTACACCGGGGACGGCTACATGAGGTATGCAGGCATTTCGTTGACTCTTGCGGCGCTGCTGGTCAGCGGTTGTGCCCATCACCCGGCCGACAACCCCTCCGATCCGCTGGAACCGGTCAACCGCGTCGTCTTCAAGATCAACGAAACCGCCGACAAGTACGCGCTGCGGCCGATCGCCAAGGGTTACGTGTACATCACGCCGGCGCCGATTCGCACCGGTATCGGCAACTTCTTCGACAACCTCGACGAGCCGCGCAACATCATCAATGCGCTGCTGCAGGGCAAGCCGCTGCAGGCCTCGAAAAACCTTGGCCGTCTGGTGCTGAACAGCACTGCCGGCCTGGTCGGCTTCATCGACGTGGCCAGCGAAGTGGGCCTGGCACGTCACGAAGAAGGCTTCGGCCAGACGCTCGGCTACTGGGGCGTTGGCGAAGGCTGGTACCTGATGCTGCCGCTACTCGGCCCGAGCACCAATCGCGATCTGGTCGGTTTCGTCGTCGACATCCCGACCAAGCCGCTGTGGTACCTCAGCGGCAGTGAGGACGTCTACGCACTCAGCGCGACCGGCATCAATCTGGTCAACACCCGCGCCAACTACTTGAGCGCCGATTCGATCCTGGAGCAGCAGTTCGATCGCTACCTCTTCGTGCGCACCGCCTATCTGCAGCAGCGCTGGAACCTGATCCACGACGGCAATCCGCCGCTGGATGATTTCGAGCTGCCGGATGATGAATCCGATGCGCCGGCAGCGGCGCCGGCTCCCGCCAAGAAATAAGCGGCAGCTGCAAAAAAGGGCGGCGCGGGTTTTCCGCGTCGCCCTTTTTTTTATGCCTGGAATCCTCAGCGCGCGAACGCCCGCGCGTTCTGGAACATCCGGAACCACGGCGTCTTGTCATCCCACTGCCGCGGCCACCAGCTGCCGACGGTGCCGGCGATGGTCCGTTCCGGATGCGGCATCAGGATCGTCACCCGACCATCGGCGTTGGTGACCGAGGCGATGCCGGCCGGTGAGCCATTCGGGTTCGCCGGATAGCGCGTTGCCACCCGCCCGCGGTTGTCGATGTAGCGCATCACGATACCGCCGGCGGCTTCCAGCGCCGCCTGATCGGCCGTGTTGCCGAACTCGGCGCGGCCTTCGCCGTGGGCAACGGCGATCGGCATCCGGGTGCCGGCCATGCCCTGGAAGAACATCGACTTGCTCTCGGTCAGCTCGACCATCGACCAGCGCGCTTCGAACTGCTCCGAACGATTGCGCCGGAACGCCGGCCAGGCTTCGGCGCCCGGCACGATGCCCTTGAGTGCGGCCATCATCTGACAGCCATTGCAGACACCGAGCGCGAAGCGATCATCCTTGGCCAGGAAGCGCTGGAATTCGTCGCGAGCGCGTTCGTTGAACAGGATCGAGCGCGCCCAACCGAGGCCGGCGCCGAGCACATCGCCGTAGCTGAAGCCGCCGGCCGCCGCGAAACCGGCGAAGCCATCGAGCTGCACGCGGCCTTCGAGGATGTCGCTCATGTGCACGTCGACG
>NZ_CAISIQ010000376.1 GCF_903885465.1 uncultured Nevskia sp. | reverse complement strand
CGATCCGCGCCGGCAAGGCCACGGCGACGCAGGCTGTGCAGGCCTGTCTGGCGCGCATCGAGGTTTACGATCCCAAGCTCGATGCCTTCATCACGGTGATGCGGGACAAGGCGCTGGCGCAGGCGGCGACGCTCGATGCCGAGCAGAAGGCCGGCAAGTTCCGCGGCCCGCTGCACGGTGTGCCGATCGCGATCAAGGACAATATCGACACCGCCGGTACCTTGACCACCGGCGGAAGCGCGCTGTTCGAGGATCGCGTGCCGACCGTCGATGCGCCGGTGGTCGCCAGTCTGGTCGCCGCCGGTGCGATCGTCATCGGCAAGACCAACCTGCAGGAATTCGCCATGGGTGGCGGCGAGACTTCGTACTACGGGCCGGCGCGCAATCCCTGGAATCTGGCCCACAACACCGGCGGTTCTTCGTCCGGCTCCGGTGCCGCGCTGGCCGCGTTCCTGAGCTATGGCGCGCTCGGTACCGACACCGGCGGCTCGGTGCGCATGCCGGCCTCGTACTGCGGCATCGTCGGCCTGAAGCCGACCTACGGCCTGGTGCCGATCCGCGGCATCATGCCGCTGGTGCTGTCGCTCGATCACTGCGGGCCGATGGCGCGCACGGTGGCCGACTGCGCGCTGATGCTGAACAGCATGGCCGGCTACGACAAGCTCGACATCACCAGCGCCGAACACGCCCGCGAGGATTACGTCGCCGCGCTCAGCCAGCCGGTATCGGGTTTCCGCATCGGCCTGCCGCCCAGCTATTTCGATGGCCTGGAACCGGACGTCGCCAAAGCCGTCGACGACGCGGTGGCGCTGCTCAACAAGCTGACCAAGGGCAGCAAGGAAGCCAATCTGCCGTCGATCACCTCGCGGCCCAGCCTCGGCGCGCTGGGCGAGTACATGGCCTATCACGAGCAGTACGTGAAGAGCTCGGCGGCCAAGTACATGCTGCCCGAGCGTCGTCGCCTCGAAGCCGCGCTGGCATCACCGCCGAAGGCCGCCGACTACGTGCGCGCCAAGTGGGATCTGGAACTGCTGCGCCGGACCATCGATGACTCGTTCAACGGCTTCGATCTGGTGGTCTGCCCGACCCAGCGGATCGTCGCGCCGAAGCTCGATGATCTGATCACCCGCGCCTACAGCACCACGCCGAGCAATCCGCTGGTCACTTCGAACTGCTCGCCGTTCAACATCTTCGGCCTGCCGTCGATCTCGCTGCCCTGCGGCTTCAGCAAGAGCGGTTTGCCGATCGGCCTGATGATCTCCGGGCCGAAGTTCTCCGAAGGCAAGGTGCTGGCGCTGGCCCAGGCTTACGAGCAGGCCACGCAATGGCATCTGCGCAAGCCCTCGCTGTCGCCGAAGACGGTGGTGCCGGCCGTGGTGAAAGGCGCATGAGCACAGCTAAGCAAGACGCACTCGCGGCACTGTCGATCGCCGAAGCCGCTGCCAAGCTGCGCAGCGGCGAAGTCACTTCCCGGCAACTGACCGAAGCCTGCCTGGCGCGGATCGCGGTCTATGATCCGATGCTCGATGCCTTCATCACCGTGATGAAGGACAAGGCGCTGGCCCAGGCCGATCAGCTCGATGCCGAGCAGAAAGCCGGCAAGCTGCGCGGCCCGCTGCACGGCGTGCCGATCGCGCTGAAGGACAATATCGACACCGCCGGCACCCGTACCACGGCTGCCAGCGCGTTGTGGGAAGACCGGGTGCCGCCCGCCGATGCGCCGGTCGCCAGCCGACTGAAGCAGGCCGGCGCGGTGATCATCGGCAAGACGAACCTGCACGAGTTCGCGATGGGCGCCGGCGAGGCCTCGTTCTGGGGGGCGGCGCGCAATCCCTGGGCGCTGAACCTGAACACCGGCGGTTCCAGTTCGGGTTCCGGCGCTGCCGTCGCTGCCGATCTCTGCTACGGCGCGCTCGGCACCGACACTGCCGGTTCGATTCGCCATCCGGCCGCCTACTGCAGCCTAGTGGGCCTGAAGCCGACCTTCGGCCTGGTGCCGATCCGCGGTATCGCGCCACTGACCTTATGTCTCGATCACTGCGGGCCGATGACCCGCACCGTCGAGGACAACGCGATCATGCTCAACGCGCTGGTCGGCTATGACCGCCGCGACATCACCAGCGTCGAGCATCCGCGAGAAGATTATGTCGCCGCGCTGAAGCAGCCGGTGTCGGGCTTCCGCCTCGGCGCGCCGCTCGGCTTCAAGGAAGGCACGCATCCGGAAATCCTGCGCGTCTGCGAGATCGCCATCGGCGTGCTGGCCCGGATCACGGCTGGCATCAAGGACGTGAGTCTGCCGAGCACCGGCGATCTCAGCATCGGTGCGCTCGGCTATTCCGGCGAGACCTGGGCCTGGCACGAAGAGACGTTCAAGGATTCGCCGGGCAAGTACCAGCTGGCCAGCCGCCGGCGCCTCGAAGGTGCCGCGAAGGACGAGCCGAAAGCGCCGGACTACATCCGCACCAAGTGGAAGCTCGATCTGCTGCGCCGGACCATCGACGACAGCTTCACCGACTTCGATCTGGTGGTGATGCCGACCATGCGCAAGATGCAGCCGGTGCTCAACGACATGTTCAAGCGCATCCGCGAACCGAAGCCGGGCGATCCGTCGGCGCTGTCGAACTGCAGTGTGTTCAACGCCACCGGCCTGCCGGCGATCTCGATTCCCTGCGGCTTCAGCAGTGATGGTCTGCCGATCGGCCTGATGATCGCCGGCCCGCGCTTCTCGGAAGGCAAGATCCTGGCGCTGGCCCAGGCTTACGAACGCGAGACGCGCTGGTATCGACAGAAGCCGAAGCTGACGCCAGACACGCTGGTGCCGGCGCTGACGGTCTGAGCGATCAGGTGGTTCGAGCTTCGGTTGGCCAGGGCAGGTTGACGATGAAACGCGCGCCCTGGCCGCGCTGAGACGCGACCTCGATACGGCCGCCGTGACGCTCGACGATCTCGCGTGACAAGGTCAGGCCGAGGCCGGCGCCGCCGGTGTTGCGGCCGAACTGCACGAAGGGTTCGAAGACGCGGGTGAGCTGGCGGCGGGTCATGCCTTCGCCGCTGTCGCGGACTTCGATGCGGATCGCGTCCGGGCCGGCGACGACGTTGATGCCGACTTCGCCACCCGGCGGCGTGTGACGGATCGCGTTGCCGACCAGGTTGTCGAGCACCCGCGAAAACTGCGAGGCATCGAGCTGCAGCTCCGGCAGCCCGGTGGCGACACTCGCGACGATGCTCAGGCGGCGTTCCAGTGCCATCGGCTCGAAGCGGGCGACGGCGTCTTCGGCCAGCTGCGCGAGCTGCACGGCTTCGAGCTTCAGCGGCGTATCGGCGTGACTGAGGCGCGAGACATCGAGCAGATCGCTGACCAGATCGGCGAGGCGCTTGGTCTCGGTGTGCACGGTCTCGAACAGATCGGCCTCGCGAGTGTCCGGCGCGAACGCGGTGCGCTCGGCGAGCAGATCCATCGCCATGCGCAGGCCGGAGACCGGCGTGCGCAGTTCGTGCGAGGCGCGCAGCACGAAATCCATGCGCAGCTTTTCCTGCTCGCGTTCCTCGGTCACATCACGCAGCAGCATCACCAGGCCCGGCCGGGTCTCATCGGTGAACGGGGTCAGCGCAATCGCCAGGATGCGCTGCATCACGCCTTCGCCGATCACCAGATCGGGTTCGTCGTCCTGCGACAGCGACTGGTTGGCGATGTCGTCGGCGATGCGCTGATCGAAGCGCTCGCCGCCGAGCAGCTCGTCCAGCGTGCGGCCGATCGCCAGTTCCATCGTGGTGCCGAGCTGGCGCGCGGCGATCGGGTTCAGGCGTTCGATCTGGGCGCGTTCGTCGACGATGATCAGACCATCGTCGATCGAGCCAAGCACCACATCGTTGCGGCGCTGCTCGGCCAGCAGGCGGTCGATGCTGGTCGAGTTGTAGGCCTCGAGTGCGGTGGCCATCTCGTTGAAGTGATCAGCCAGCGCATTGGCCTCGACCAGACTGGAGCGCTCGATGCGGACATCGAAATGACCATCGGCCACTGCCTTGGTCGCGGCGGCGATCTTCTGCAGCGGCGCGCTGGTCGCCTGTGCCTGGACGATGCCGAAGCGGATGCCGAGCACGCTGATGGCGATGCCGCCGATGCCGAGCGCAGCGATCTCGTACCAGGCGCCGGTGCCGGATTTCGCCCAGGCCAGCGCCAGCAGGGCACCGCCGGCGAAGGCGATCAAGACCAGCGCGGCGTAGCTGAGCAGCAGGCGATGCAGGATTCTCATGCGATTCGATCAGTGAGGCAGGCGACGGGTCAGATGCCGTACTGCTTGCGCTTGCGATACAGGGTCGAGGCGTCGATGCCCAGCGTCTTGGCGGCGACTTCCAGGGTTTCCGCGGCGCCGAGCACGCTGAGGATGTGTTCGCGCTCCAGGGCCTGCAGGCTCAGGCCCTGCGTCGTACGTGTTGCTGGCGCGCTGCCGCCGGCATCGCCAAGGGCCAGATCGCGGGGTTCGATCTGCTCGCCGCGACAGAGGATGCTGGCTCGCTCGACGACGTTGCGCAGCTCGCGGATGTTGCCCGGCCAGCGGTGGGCGGCAAGGGCAGTCAGCGCCGCCTCGCTGAAGCCACGGGCACGGCCGCGATGAATGCGGATGAACTCGTCGAGGAAGCCGTGGGCCAGTTGCGGCAGGTCTTCGATGCGGTCGCGCAGCGGTGGCAGATGGATGCGGATGACATCGAGCCGGTAGAGCAGATCCTCGCGGAAGGTGCCAGCGCGGACCATGGCGTTGAGATCGCGATTGGTCGCGGCGACCAGGCGCACATCGGCCTGGCGGGTTACCGGATCGCCGATGCTTTCGTACTGCTTGTCCTGCAGGAAGCGCAGCAGCTTCGGTTGCAGGGCCAGCGGCACTTCCCCGATCTCGTCGAGAAACAGGGTGCCGCCATCGGCCTGAGACACGCGGCCCGGCGAGTTGGCAACGGCGCCAGTGAACGCGCCCTTGCGATGGCCGAACAATTCGCTCTCGAACAGCTCGCCTGACAGCCCCGGGCTGTTGATGGTGATGAACGGTGCCGCCTGGCGCGCGCTCCAGCGATGGATCGCCCTGGCGATCACGCCCTTGCCGGTGCCGCTTTCGCCGAGCACCAGAATGCTGGCTTCGCTCTCGGCGACCTGGCGCACGGTATCGAGCAGCGCCGCCATTGCCGGCGAGCGGCTTTCGAGCTGGGTATCGCCACCGCTGCGGCCGGTTTCGCGCTCCAGTTCTTCCAGGCGCAGATCGAGCCGCCGCGCATGCAGATGTGTGGCGGCAGCAATCCGCAATTGCTCGGGCGAGCAGGGCTTGACCAGGTAATCGGTGGCACCGGCACGCATCGCCTGCACGGCGGTATCGACCGAGGAATGGGCGGTGACGATCACCACCCGCAACCAGGGCGCGGCGATCCGGATCGCCGGCAGCAGCTCAAGCGCGTTGCTGTCGCCGAGGCTCAGATCGAGAAAGCAGACATCGAAGACGCGGCTGCGGATCAGCGCCATCGCCTGTTCGCCGCTGGCCGCGGTGGCGACGGTGTGGCCGTCGTCTTCGAGGCAGTAGCGGAAGGTCTTCAGCAGGGCGGCTTCGTCGTCGACGACGAGTACGCGGCCTCCGGTCTTGTCAGCCAAAACGGCCAAAGCGGCAATTCTCCATGAGCGTTGTGAGGGCCCGAAAATGGAAGAAGGTATTTCTTGCATTTTGCACGGTTGGAACGACGACATCTTGCAACTTGCCCGGAGCATGTTCGCACGATTCATCGTAACTATTTGAAAAACAATAAATAAAAACCTGGCACGAAGGATGAAATGTATTAGGCACAGCACGCCGATTGGCGGTGTGCCGGGACTGCCAACCAGAAGGCAGGCTCGATCCAGACAGATCGCACCGGAGTTTTCTCATGCTGCATTACGCCGTCGTTTTCTTTGTCATCGCATTGATTGCGGCCCTGCTCGGGTTCTCCGGTATTGCCGGCACTGCGGTCGGCATCGCGAAAGTGCTGTTCCTGGTTTTCATCGTGCTGGCCATCGTGTCGTTGATCTTCGGCCGTCGCGCAAAGCTTTGATGTCCTGACTCAGCAACCGCTTCAAACCCTTCCCTCAAAACGTTTCAAAAAAATTTCACCTCAAGGAAAACACCCATGAACTTCAATATCCGCAACAACTCGAACCCTCTGATTCTCGCCGCCGTCGTCGTCACCTTCGGTCTCGCCGCTTGCGGCAAGTCGGTGCCGCCGGGCCAGGTGTCCGATAGCGCCGCCGCCGATGCGCCGAAGGAAAGCGCCACCCTCGGCAAGGCGATCTCCGATACCGCCATCACCGCCTCGGTGAAGGGCCGTCTCGGCAGCGACGCCCGGGTTTCCGATTCGGATATCTCGGTTGAAACCAACAACGGCATCGTCACCCTGAGCGGCACCGCCAAGGGCAGCGATGCCAAGAACGCCGCCGAAGAACTGGCCCGCGCCACGCCGGACGTGAAGGGCGTCGACAACCGCATCGCCGCGCCGACCGCGCTCGATTCGATCGCCAAGAACGCTGAAGGCGTTGCCAGCGATGCCGGCGAAGCAATCAGCGACACGGTGATCACCACCAAGCTGAAGGCTGCGCTGATCGCCGACGAGACGACCAAGGGCACGGCGATCAACGTCACCACCCAGGACGGCAAGGTCACCCTGAGCGGTGAAGTGGCCAGCAAGCGCGAGCGCGAGAACGCGATCGCCATCGCCAGCGGCACCGGCGGCGTCAAGAAGGTTGATGCCGATGCGCTGAAGGTTGCCAGCCGCTAAGCCACGGCCCTGTCGCCTGAATCGGCTTGCCTCGCGCCATGACCCGCACCATCGACCAGTTGGCAGCCTTGCATCGTCAACTGCTGGTCGTGCGTGGTCATTGCGAGGTGCTGGCCTGCACGGCGGTACCGGCAGTCGCGGCGGTATTTGCCCGGCTGGCCACGGCGAAAGCCGAACTGGCCGGGCAGCTGGCGCAGGAGCTGAACGCGGCCACCGTCAGCCTGACCGTGGTCATCGATACCCGCAGGACCGCGAGGCTGTATCGCCGCTGGCTGGCGATGAATGCCGGGCAGCAGCTGGCTGGGGATTCGATGGCCAACTCGGCGGACGTCGCTGCGCTCGTGGTTGCTGAAGATCGCTTGCTGCATCGCTGCGAGCAACTGCTGGCCAGCAAGCCGTCACTGAAGTTGCGGCAGGCGTTGAAGCGCTACGTGCCGCAGGTCGAGGCCTGCCATGCGGAGCTGCGCCGGCTGCATGTTTCACCTGAACGAGCTGCGTTGACACCGGTACGGATGCCGGTCTCGCAGCTGAGCGTCAAGCGCTGATATCAGCGCTGCGTACACCCACACATAAAAGTACCCCCAAGTCGAAAAGGAGATTCACATGAACGAAGACATCATCAAAGGAAAGCTCAAGCAGCTCACTGGCAACATCAAGGCCAAGTGGGGCGAACTGACGGATGACGATGCAGCCCTGGTCAACGGCAAGCGCGACGTGCTCGTCGGCAAGCTCCAGGAAAAATATGGCTTGACCAAGGAAAAGGCCGAGCAGCAGATCAAGGAACTGGAAGACGCGAACTGATCTTCCTCCCCCGAACTGAAGGCTTCCCCCCGGAGCCTTCACGGCTGATCCCCCGGTCAGCCCCAAGCCGGTGACGGCACGGTTCCCCCCGGCCGTGTCGTCACCGGGCTGCAGGCCGCCGAACGGCCGCAGCAGCACCCAGCCTCACTAACCCTGTTTCAACTCCAATACCTAGTGCCTGAGAAGGCAAGGAGCTGTCATGCAACTCAATCACCGTGCTCTGCGGAGCACGTTCACCGCCGCCGTTCTTGCTTCGTTCGCTGGCGGCGCTGCCGCTGGAGACGGGTGGTATCTGGGCCTGGAAGGAGGCTCGAACTGGCAGCGCCAGTCCAACGACACCCAGAACTTCGGTGGCCTGCTGGGTGGCCAATCACCGTTCGCATCCAAGTACGACAATGGTTGGGTTGGCGGTGTGACCAGCGGTTATGCATTCTCCAACGGCTTCCGTCCTGAAGTGGAGCTGGCTTATCGCCAGGACCGCTACAAGCGGATCTTCGATTCGGCGTCCTCCGCTGAAGGCGATGGCCGCAAGGACACCCGCAGCGCCTTCGCGAACCTCTGGTACGACCTGAAGAGCGACAGCGGCCTGTTCAAGACCGTGCATCCATACATCGGCGTCGGCGGCGGTGTTTCGCAGCTGTGGCTGGAAAACGTCGGCAGCGCTGGCCAGGAACTGGTCAACGACCATGACACCGTGTTCGCCTATCAGGGCGGCGCCGGTATCGGCTTCGATCTGTCGCGGCGTCTGACCGCGTCGGTCGATTACCGCTACGTCGGCACCGAGAAGGGTTACTTCGAAGCCAATCCGGGTGCGGGTGGCGGACGGGTGAATTCCGGCTTCAACGGCCAGTCTGCCTTGCTGTCTGTGCGCTACGTGCTGGCCGAACAGAAGCCGTCCGATCTTGACGGCGACGGCGTGCCGGACAAGCGTGATGTCTGCCCGAACACGGCCCCCGGCACGCCGGTGGACAGCACCGGTTGCGCGCTCGATGCCGACAAAGACGGTGTCAACGACAAGCTCGACATGTGCCCGAACACGCCAGCCGGTGCCACGGTCGACGCCAAGGGTTGCCCGATCGACAGCGACGGCGACCGCGTTCCGGACTACGCCGACCAGTGTCCGAACACGCCGCCTGGCACCGATGTCGACGCCAAGGGCTGCACCATCGCACCGCCGGCGCCGGTCATCGCCGATACCGATGGTGACGGTGTTGCCGACGGCATCGACCAGTGCCCGAACACGCCGCCCGGCAAGAAGGTCACGGCCAACGGTTGTGCGGTCAACCAGTCGCTGATCCTGAAGAACGTCCACTTCGCGTTCGCCAAGTCGCTGCTGACCAACGACTCGAAGACCGTACTCGATACCGTCGCCAAGACGATCATCGACTCGCCGGGATTCCAGATCGAGATCGCCGGCTACACCGATAGCGTCGGTTCCGATGCCCAGAACCTGAAGCTGTCTGAAGCGCGTGCCCAGTCGGTTCGCACCTACCTGGTCAGCCGCGGTGTGTCGGCCAGCGTGCTCAGCGCCCACGGCTACGGCGAAGCCAACCCGGTGGCCAGCAATGACGACGAAACCGGCCGCGCCGACAACCGTCGCGTGGAGATGAAGATCATCAACTAAGGCCCGACCCATCCGGCGCGGCCCACCGCGCCGGATTTCAGGCTCCGCATTGGGCGATCCGGCAACGGGTCGCCAATTTTTTTTGGCCGACGCGTCGCCAGGACGAGCCGGCCGGGCAGGGCGAACCGGTATCCTTTGCGCGCCCTTCGCCGCCGCCTATCCGTGACTCCCAAGTGACGCGTATTGATTTCTACATCCTGTCCGACGACTTCGCCGCCGCGACCAGCCACGTGCTGACCGCCTGCAAGCTCTGCGACAAGGCCACCGCCGGCGGCAAGCGCGTCTACGCCTACGTGCCGGACGCCGCGACGGCCGAAGCGCTGGACACCGCACTGTGGAGCTTTCGACAGGGCGGTTTCATCGCTCATGAACGCCAGGGCACGAGCCCCGAAGAACCGCTGCCGGCCGTGCTGATCGGCGCCAGCGAACCGCCGGCCAGCTACGACGGCGTGATGATCAACCTCGGCCTCGACGTGCCCGATTTCTTCAGCCGCTTCGAGCGGGTGCTGGAAATCGTCGACGCCGATCCGTCCGCGCGGACCAAGTCGCGCGAGCGCTACAAGTTCTACCGCGATCGCGGCTACGAACTCGCGACCCACAATCTCTGAGAGCCACCATGTCCCGCATTCTTCAGGTGGCAAGCCGCTGCGCCTTGCCGATCAGCCTCGTGCTGCTGCTGCCGGCCTGCAGCCTGTTCAGCACCACGCCGTCGCCGGCCAAGCGCCAGGCCGTTCGGGATGCGCTGCCCTACGGCATGGACATCGCCCAGGCGCAGGCGAAGCTGTCCGGCCTCGGCTTCGCCTGCAGCCGCCGCACCGGCAACTACACCGACGAAAGCGGCGCCGAGCACAGCAGCGAACGCTTCCTGTTCTGCGAACAGCGCCCGAACACGATCAGCTTCGCCTGCGAGAACCGCGATCAGGTCACCGTGATCGACCGCGACGGCACCGTCGCCGGCATCGAAGTCACCCGTGGCCCGTCCTGCCAGCCGGCTTCACCACCACCGGCAACGCGGTTCAAGTAGCGGGCGAGTAGGGCGGCCCCGGGCCGCCGGCCGGGCAAGCAGGAATCGTCCGCGCGCCAAGCCTTACAATCACGCCCCCGTTTCCCTATGCAGCGCTGCGACCGCGGTCGTGGCATGCCGATCATCGTGACGAAAGACATGGACAAGACGTTCGACCCCAGCCGCGTGGAAGCCCAGTGGTGCCAGACCTGGGAAGCCGATGGCTGCTATCAGCCGAGCGGCAGCGGCAAGCCGTACTCGATCATGATCCCGCCGCCGAACGTCACCGGCACCCTGCACATGGGCCACGCGTTCCAGCACACGGTGATGGACGCGCTGACCCGCTATCACCGCATGGCCGGCTTCGACACGCTCTGGCAGCCGGGCACCGATCACGCCGGCATCGCCACGCAGATGGTCGTCGAGCGCAATCTGAAGCTCGCTGGCGAGCCGTCACGCGCCGAACTCGGCCGCGAAAAATTTCTCGACAAGGTCTGGGAGTGGAAGAAGTACTCCGCCGGCACCATCAGCCAGCAGATACGTCGCATGGGTTCCAGCGTCGACTGGAGCCGCGAAGCCTTCACGATGGACCCGGCGTACTCGAAGGCCGTGGTCGAGCATTTCGTGCGCCTGCATGAAGACGGCCTGATCTACCGCGGCAAACGCCTGGTCAACTGGGACCCGGTGCTGCAGACCGCGATCTCCGATCTCGAAGTGGTGCAGGAAGAAGAGAACGGCAAGCTCTGGCACTTCCGCTATCCGCTCGCCAATGGCGCGACCTACGTCAACGCTGAAGCCGAAACGCTGAATTACATCGTCGTCGTGACCACGCGTCCGGAGACCATGCTCGGCGATACCGCCGTGGCCGTGCATCCGGAAGACGAGCGCTACAAGCATCTGGTCGGCAAGACCGTGATGCTGCCGCTGTGCAACCGCGAGATTCCGATCGTCGCCGACGATTACGTCGACCCGGCGTTCGGCACCGGCTGCGTGAAGATCACGCCGGCGCATGATTTCAACGATTACGCGTTGGGGCAGCGGCACAAGCTGCCGTTGATCAATGTGCTGACCAAGGCGGCGGCGATCAACGATGACGTGCCCGAGCCTTATCGCGGCCTTGATCGCGTCGTGGCTCGCAAGAAGGTCGTCGCCGATCTCGAAGCCTTGGCCGACAGCACGGCGTCCGCGCCAATCACCAGCACCGAAGAAGGCAAGCCGGTCTATCCGCGCGGCCTGGTCGACAAGATCGTCGATCACAAGCTGAAAGTGCCGCGCGGCGATCGCAGCGGTGCGGTGCTGGAGCCTTATCTCACCGATCAGTGGTTCGTCGATCTGACCCGCGAAACGCGCCATGACGGCCAGCCCGGCAACGGCGGCTTGCTGGCGATCACCAAGCCGGCGATCGATGCGGTGGAGTCCGGCCGCATCCGCTTCGTGCCGGACAACTGGAAGACCACGTACTTCCATTGGCTGAACAACATCCAGGACTGGTGCATCTCGCGCCAGCTGTGGTGGGGCCATCGCATTCCGGCCTGGTATGACGATGCCGGGCAGGTGTATGTCGGCCGCGATGAAGCCGAAGTGCGGGCAAGACACGGCCTGGCTGCGAGCGTTCCGCTGAAGCAGGACGAGGACGTGTTCGACACCTGGTTCTCGTCCGACATCTGGCCGATGGCCACGCTCGGCTGGCCCGAGAACACCGAGTCACTGAAGAAGTACTACCCGAGCAGCGTGTTGGTCACCGGCTTCGACATCATCTTTTTCTGGGTCGCCCGGATGGTGATGATGGGCCAGTATTTTCAACAGGACGTGCCGTTCAAGGACGTGTTCATCACCGGCCTGGTGCGCGATCCGGAAGGCAACAAGATGTCGAAGTCGAAGGGCAATGTCCTTGATCCGCTCGACGTCGTCGATGGCATCACGCTCGATGCGCTGATCGCCAAGCGCACCACCGGCCTGATGAACCCGGCGACGGCGCCGAAGATCGAGTCCAAGACCCGCAAGGACTATCCGAAGGGCATCGAAGCGGTCGGTGTCGATGCGCTGCGCTTCACCTTCGCCGCACTCGCGACCAATGGTCGCGACGTGCGTTTCGACGCTGCGCGCGCCGAGGGTTATCGCAACTTCTGCAACAAGATCTGGAATGCTTCGCGCTTCGTGCTGATCAATGTCGGCGCGCTCGACGCGGAGACCGGCGAGGCGACTGCCGCTGTCTCGCTCGATGGTGAAGTGACGCTGTCGACTGCCGACCGCTGGATCATTTCCAAACTGCAGAAACTCGAAGCCGAAGCCGCTGCGCACTTCGAGGCTTATCGCTTCGATCTGCTCGCCGCGAGCCTCTACCAGTTCATCTGGAACGAGTACTGCGATTGGTATCTGGAGCTGACCAAGCCAGTGATGCAGGGCAATGACGAACTGGCCAAGCGTGGCGCTCGCCGCACGCTGGTGCGGGTGCTCGAAGTCTGGCTGCGCCTGCTGCATCCGATCATGCCGTTCATCACCGAAGAGATCTGGCAGAAGGTTGCGCCGCTGGCTCAGAAGACCAGCAAGACGATCATGCTGGAGCCGTATCCGGTCGCCAACCCGGAGCGCATCGACGAAGCCGCCGAGGCCGATGTCGAATGGCTCAAGGGTTTCATGCTCGGTGTGCGCCAGATTCGCGGCGAGATGGACATCCCGCCGGGCAAGCCGGTGCCGGTGCTGATCCAGAACGCCAGCGAAGCGGATGCCGAACGCATCGCGCGTTTCCAGAGTTCGGTCAGCTTCCTGGCACGCCTGGAATCGATCCGGGTGCTGAGCGCGGCTGATGAAGCGCCGCAGTCGGCCACCGCACTGCTCGGCAGCATGAAGATCCTGGTGCCGATGGCGGGGCTGATCGACAAGGCCGCGGAACTCGCGCGTCTGGCCAAGCTGAAGGCGAAGCTCGAGAACGATCTGAAGATGAACGAGGCGCGGCTGTCCAGCGACAAGTTCGTCAACGGCGCACCGGCCGCGGTGATCGACAAGGAGCGGGCGCGAGTCGCTCAGCAGAAGGCCGAACTGGCGACGCTGACCGAGCAGGAAGCGCGGATCAGCGCGCTTTAGGGCTGAACGAATGAAGCCCGTCGCCAGCGCGCGGGCTTCGTCTGCCGATCAGTGCGCCGGCTTCTGCGCCTGCTTGGAGAAGGTGCGCATCAGGCCGTCGAAGGCCCGATCGCTGAGCAGGCTGCGCAGGCACAGGACGGTTCTTGCGCCGCCGCCGGCCGCATAGCGGGTCTTCGGCTGCGCGGCAAGGATCGACTTGACGATCGTTGCCGCGACCACCGCCGGCGCGGACGACAGGTTTCCCTCATAACCCGAGAGCAGCAGATTGGCGTGTTGCCGGGCACCGACGCGATAGTCGCTATCGCCGGAGTACTTCAGCAGCCCTTCGCGGGCAATGCCGTTCCACTCGGTCTTGATCGCACCGGGCTCGATGACGATCACGTCGATGCCGAAAGGATGCAGTTCCATCCGCAGCGAATCGCTCATGCCTTCCACCGCGAACTTGGTCGCGTGGTACCAGCTGCCGAAGGGCTCGCCGATCTTGCCGCCGATCGAAGTGACATTGACTATCCGGCCGCTGCCCTGCGCCCGCATCATCGGCAGCGCCAGCTGGGTGAGCCGCGCAAGACCGAAGACATTGACCTCGAACTGGCGGCGGCCTTCTTCCAGCGGCACATCTTCCAGCGAGCCGTAGGAGCCGTAGCCGGCGTTGTTGACCAGGGCATCGAGCCGGCCGGTCTCGCGTTCGATCGTCGCCATGGCGGCGAGCATCGAGGCGTCATCGGTGACGTCGAGTTCCAGCAGGGTCGCTCCCGCGGCAGCCAGCGGCTGCATGCGTGCCACCCGTCGTGCGCCGGCATAGACGCGATAGCCGGCGTCGAGCAGCTTGCGCGCCGTCGCTTCGCCGATGCCTGATGAGGCGCCCGTCACCAGCGCCACTTTCTTCACTGCGGTGTTCATCTCTGCGTCCCTCTTGTTGGATCGAGGACGGCATCCTAAGGTGTGGACCATAGGCCACAGTCAAGCGCTCCTGCGCAGAGGACGGACATCATGCTGATCGCTGATTTTTCCAAGACCACAGGCCTGGGCCGAGACACCGTCCGCTTCTACATCAAGCGCGGCCTGCTGACGCCGCAGGTCGGTGTCAGCGGCACCAATCGCTATCAGAGTTTCGATGCGCAGCAGGTGGAGCGCGCGCTGGTGATCCGGGAAGCACAGTCGCTGGGCTTCACCTTGCGCGAGATCAGTACGCTCAGCGACGAATACGAGCGAGTCGGCATGACGCTCGCGCGCAAGGCCGAGCTGATGCGCGAACGTCTTGCGGAGGTCGATGCGCAGGCGGCAAAACTCAGGCGGCTGCGGCGCTACTTCGCAGCCAAGCTCGAATGGCTCGAAGCCGGCGCGGAAGGTGAGCCGCCGGCATTCCTGAAGCGGACGGAAAACGGCAGACCCAATGTCTGCATGCCTGATTCGGCGTCGAAGCCCGTTGCGCGCTTGCCAGCTGGTTCAGCCGCTGAATCGAAAACGCGGCGAGGGCGGTCGGTTCGGTCCTGAAGGCCCGCTTGAGCGACCTCAGCGGAAGAAGGTGTACAGCGCCACCTGCAGCACGTGGTTCACGGTGTCGCGGTTCTTGCCGTTGATCCACTGGTTCAGGTAGCCGATCTCGATGTCGGCGGTCTTGTTCAGGCGCCAGCCGTAAGCGATGTAGGCGCGGTTCTGGTCGAACAGCGGCGCGTTCAGCGCATCACGGCCGCTGAGGTTGACCATCGCTTCGTTCTGGAAAGCCAGGAAAGCGCCCTGTGTGAACGCACCGCTGCTGGCGCTCAGCGGCAGCTGTGCGCGGGCGAACCAGCGGAAGCGATCCGAGTAGACATCCGGCGCGCCGGGCCGGCCGATGAAACGCTGTTCGAGCCGGAAACGCTGGCTGATGTTCAGGCGCTCGATGCGATAGCTGCTGACCCACTGCTGCCAGATGCGGTGCTCGACGGCGTCTTCAGCATCGCGATTGAAGGTGCCGATGTACGCGTAGCCAGCGCTCAGGGTCTGGCCAGGTTTCACGTACCAGGACAGGCCCGGGCGGATCAGCAGATTGCGCGGGCCGGCCCACTCGTCCTTGCTGCGCAGCTGAACGTCGGAGATGAAGCCGAAGTGTTCGTTGATCGCGGCGTTGTTGAACCAGGCGGCCCAGCCGGTCTGCTGGATGATCGGGCTTTCGGCGCGTGCGGCCAGCATCGGCAGGGTGACCAGCAGCAACGCGAGGCGGCGCAGGAATCGCATGGGCAACATCGGTGGCAGACCCTGAGGCGGGCCGCGCATGTTACGAGACCGAACGTCGTTTTTTCGTGCCCGCCGCGTTTGCTTCAGCGCTTCGCGACCACCTTCAGCTTGCGCAGCGGCGGCCGCTGCGCTTCGATTTCCAGCTGCTTCACGCAGGCGGCGAGGGTCTGCGAAATCATCGACTGGTTGCGGACCATGGCGATGCGCTTCCAGGTGGCGCGCTCGCCTTCGAGGATGAAGCGGGTCACCGCTTCGAGCTTCGGGTTGGCAGTGACGTGCGCGTACCGCCAGACCGACACCTTCGGCACGATGGTGACGTTTCCGCGGTAGTCCTGATCGAGGATCGACGAAGCGTTGTCGAGCTGGCGGCGGACGCCGGACAGCGGCACGCCAAACTTGCCGACACCGATCACCGACTGCGCGCCGCCGCGCATCGCGCCGTAAGCCACTTCGCGCAGCGCGCCGATCACGCCGGTGCGCTCGTGGGCGCCGCGCACGAACGGGATCACGTGCGGATTGGTCTGGCTGACGATGAAATGATTGACGTTGTGCAGGCGGCGCAGGCGGATACCGGGCAGGTCCGATTTGAGCGAGCCGTCGGTCCAGCGCAGGCCGGGCATATAGGGCACGCGGCTGCCGTCGTCGTCCTTGGTCATCAGTTGCACCGGCGGGAACAGCAGCGGCACCGCACTCGAAGCCAGCACCGCTTCGCGCAGATACAGATAGGGCGTGGTCAGGTAATTGAGCAGGCGAGGCGGCTGGTTGCTGCCGGCCGGGGACACGGTGACGTTGACGACTCTGCCGGAGCGCTCGTAGCTCTCCTCGAAGGTCAGGTCTTCGGTGTTGCGGGCAATGCCGAGGGCGATCTGCTTCTGGTCCATCAGTGCGCCGCGCTGCCACATTTCGCGTGCGCTCAGCGGCTTCCAGAAATGGTAGTAGCTATTGTCCGGATCGAGCAGTTCTTCGAGTTCATCCGGCGCCCGGGTGCCGATCACCGAGGCGACGATCGAACCGGCGCTGGAACCGGAAATCACTTCCGGAAGCAGCCCCTCGCGGACCAGCGCCTTGACCACGCCGACATGAAACAGGCCCAGGGTGGCGCCGCCGGAGAGCATCAGCGCCGAGCGGCCGAACGAGGCGGCGGTCTCGTTGAAGAAGCGCAGCTTGTCCGCCGCTGACAAGCCCGGGAAGTTGCCATCGGCGATGAAGCGCAAGGCATCGACGACTTCCGCGAGATAGGTTTCGATCAGGCGCTTGGTGCCGAAGTAGGTATGGCTGTACAGCGCCGGGTTGGCCATGTTGCCGAGGTTCCAGTGCAGGCCCTGGCGTAGATGGCGCATCAGCTTGACCACTTGGCGTGTGTCCCGGTACTGGCGGATCTGCGCGAGACGCTCGCGGATCAGCTGCCAGTCGTACTCCGGTGATTCATCCTCGTGCTTCCAGTCCTCGAAGCCATTGGCCTCGTCGAAAGCCAGGGCGCCGTCGCGCCAGGTGGCGAAGTCTTCGGCATGACGCATCGCCTTCCGGCATTCGTTGACTCGGGCGTTCATGAACATGGTTTGCGGAGGCGGTGGGGAATCCTGGATGAAGCATGAGGGATCGTCCCCGCCCGCACGGGTAGGCCGTTGACGGGTGGTAACATTCGGCCGCCCGGATGCGGCGTCTGGCACTATTCCTGCGCGTTCATCGGGCCATGGAAATGCTGCCTGCGCCGGCCGTTTCCGCTTCCTCAACCTATTGGAACCCCGCCTTGAACATCACCATCTTCGGCTCCGGCTATGTCGGTCTCGTCACTGCGGCCTGCTTTGCCGATGTCGGCAATGACGTGCTCTGTGTCGACGTCGACCAGAAGAAGATCGACGGCCTGAAACAGGGTGTCATCCCGATCTACGAACCGGGGCTGACCGAGCTGATCCTGAAGAATGCCGCCGAAGGCCGGCTGCGCTTCACCACCGATGCCGCCGAAGGTGTTGCCCACGGTCAGTACCAGTTCATCGCCGTCGGCACGCCGCCGAACGAAGACGGCTCGGCCGATCTCAAGTACGTGCTCGAAGTGGCCAAGACCATCGCCACGCACATGAGCGAGTACCGCATCGTCATCTCGAAATCGACGGTGCCGGTCGGTACCGCCGACAAGGTGCGGGCGCAGATGAAAGCCACACTTGCCGAGCGTGGCACGAGCATCGAGCACGACGTGGTCTCGAACCCGGAATTCCTCAAGGAAGGTGATGCGATCGGCGATTTCAACAAGCCGGATCGCATCGTCGTCGGTGCCGACAACGCGCGCGCCGCCAAGGCCATGCAAGCCTTGTATGCGCCGTTCAATCGCAATCACGACCGCGTGATCGTCATGGACGTGCGCTCCAGCGAGCTGACCAAGTACGCCGCCAACGCGATGCTGGCGACCAAGATCAGCTTCATGAACGAACTGGCGAACCTGGCCGAGAACCTCGGTGCCGATATCGAGCGCGTGCGCATCGGCATCGGTGCCGAT
>NZ_CAISIQ010000375.1 GCF_903885465.1 uncultured Nevskia sp. | reverse complement strand
GACATCGCGTCGGATACTTCTATCGCTGCCATTGCAGCGATGATCGACGGCCCGGTGCGGATGCTCGTGCATGGCCCCGGCGTGGCCACTGCCGGCGGTGTGATGAGCGCGCCGACGGCGGCCGTCGTCGATGCCGTCAACATCAAGGTCGGCGGCCTGCTGCGGCTGGTGCGCGCGGCGGACAGCCAACTACAACGCGGCTCGCGCATCGTCGCGATCGGCGGCCATTACGGCTTCGAGCCCACCGCTTATGCCGCCACGGCCGGCGTCGCCAACGCCGCGCTCGCCAATGTCGTCCGCCAGTATTCCTGGGCTTATGGATCGCGCGGCGTGACCGCGCATCTAGTGGCGCCGGGCCCGGCGGATACCGACCGCTTGCGCCGGGTCGCCACGTCCCGCGGCGAACGCGACGGCATCAGTGCCGATGCGGTACTCGACGAGATGCGCCAGGAATCGGCGATCGGCGCCTTCACCACTGTCGAGCAGATCGCCTGGGCGATCGAACTGCTGCTGGCGCCGGAGGCCGATGCCCTGGCCGGCGGCACCTTGTTCATGGACGCCGGCCGCCGTAAAGGCTTGCCGTAAATCTCGCAACCGAGCACGACGATGCCGATCATCCATTTCCATCTCGCCGAAGGCCGCTACAGCGAAGCGCAGCAGCGCCGGCTGCTGGTCGAATCCAGCCAGCTGTATGCGCAGGTGCTGCGCTGCCCGATGGACCGCGTGCGCGCCTACCTGCAGTTCTATCCGCAGCGGCTGGTCGCAGTTGCCGGTGAACTGGTCAGTGAAGGCGCGCCGGATGCGCCCTACTTCCACTTCCTGGTGCTCGAAGGCCGCTCGCTCGCCGAACGCCATGCGCTGCTGACGGGCTTCACCGATTTGCTCGTCGATTGCCTCGGAGCCACGCGCGGCCAGGTGCGCGGTGGTTGCTGGCCGATTCCGCCGGAAGACTGGGCGATCGGCGGCACCCCGGCCAGCGTCGTGAGGGCGGCCGAAGTGGCGGCTCGCGCATCGATCTGCTGATCGCGTCCCCGATCAGCTACCGCTGAAACTGGCCCGCCAGGCTCCCGGCGACACGCCCAGCGCACGCCGGAAATGCTGGCGCAGCGATACCGCCGAGCCGAAGCCGGCGAGTACCGCGATCTGCTCGACCGGGTGCTCGGTGGTTTCCAGCAGACGCTGGCTTAAGCCCAGGCGCTCGGCCGTCAGCCAGTCGATCAAAGTCATGCCGGTGCGTTCGCGGAAGCGGCGCGTGAAGGTGCGGCGGCTCATCAGCGCGCGTGCGCTCAGGGAATCGAGATCGTGGGGCTGGTGCAGATGGCCGTGCAGCCAGTTGATCAGCGCATCGAGCCGAGTATCGGCGCCCGTTGTTGGCAGAGGTTGCTCGATGAACTGCGCCTGCCCGCCCTGACGGTGCGGCGGCACCACCAGCCGGCGCGCGACCTTGTTGGCGATCTCGCTGCCGCAGAGGCCGCGCAGCAGATGCAGGCAGCAGTCGAGTCCGGCGGCGGTGCCGGCCGTGGTGGTGATCAGGCCATCGTCGAGATAGAGCACGTCGGCATCGACGTCGATGTCCGGATGCTGGCGCGCCAGCTCGGCGGCGTAACCCCAGTGCGTGGTCGCCCGGCGGCCGGCGAGCAGGCCGGCATCGGCGAGCACGCAGGCGCCGAGGCAGAGGCCGACGATCCGCGCACCGCGGGCATGGGCAGCCTGCAGCGCGTCGAGCAGCGCCTGCGGCGGTCGCTCGGCCGGATCACGCCAGCTGGGCACGATGATCAGGCCGGCGTCATCCAGCGCTTCCAGACCGTGATCGACGCTCAAGGAGAAGCCGGCCGTGGTCCGCAGCGGCCCGGGCTCCGAGGCGCAGACCTTGAACTCGAAGCGAGTCAGGCCCGGATGCTCCTCGCCGAACACGGCGCAGGGCACGGCCAGATGGAAGGGGCTGATGCGATCGAAGGCGACGACGACCACGATCGGCATCGGTCGGGAACGGGTGATGGCAGTCATGGCCCGATGCTATCGGCTTTTGTCGTTCGGGCCACTGACGGCGGCGAGGCTGCAGTCTCGATAATCGCCGCTAGCCACTGCCCGGACGCATAGCCATGACCGTTGAACCGAACTTCCCGTTGCTCGACGAGATTCTTGGCCAGTGGACCGAACAGCTCGGGCCGGACTTGCTGCCCTACCGCAATCACTGCACCCGGATGCTCAACTTCTGCTTCGCGCTGCAGCCCGGCTGCACCGCCGGGGAGCGCGAGCAGCTGATCATCGCCGCTGCGTTCCACGATCTCGGCATCTGGTCCGACGGCACCATCGACTACCTGCCGCCGTCCGAGGTCCGCGCTCGGGACTACCTCAGCGCGCACGGCAAGACCGACTGGATTCCGCTGGTCGATCGCCTGATCGACGAACACCACAAGCTGCGCGCCTACACGGATACGCGCTATCCGCTCGCCGAAGTGTTCCGCAAGGCCGATCTGGTCGACGTGTCGCTGGGCCTGGTCCGCTTCGGCCTGCCGGGCGCGTTCGTCAAGGAGGTCAGGACGCTGCTGCCGAACGAAGGTTTCCACAAGAAGCTGATGAGCCTGGCCGGCGGCTGGTTCAAGCTGCATCCGCTAAGCGCCCCGCCGTTCATCAAGTGGTAGCTCAGGCTTCCGGCGGCGCCGTCAGCGGATAGCCCAGCCCGGCGTAATCCCAGCCGCCGAGTTCGAGCCGTTCGAGCGATGCATCCTGCGGGCTCGCGTAATAGGCGCGGATGTCCTGGATCAGGCCGCGTTCGCTGTAGCGGTACCACTCATCGCCGCGCAGCAGCACGTTCTTGCGGCGCTTGAAGTGCGACCACTCGATCGCGGCTCGGCGTGTCGCGGGATCGACGATCACGTGATCGACGGTCCAGTACGAACCCAAGGTTTCGACTGCCGCCTGCCAGCGTTTGCCGATGGTCAGCGCACCGCGAAACGGGCCTTCGTACATGCCGGGCGGAAAATAGTGCACGCCGTCCGGCTCGAAGTAGGCGGCGATCCGTTCGGCATCGCCGCTGTTGCAGGCGTCGAAGTAGGCGCGGATGTGGGCTTCGATGCCGGCGGTGGTCAGGGTCGCAAGGACAGGTTCGTGCATGGCGGTTCTCAACTCAGTATGTAGTCCTGTGGCTCGATGGCTCGCGTGCGCCGCCACAGCTCCAGCGCGGTGAACGGCCAGTTCTGGGTGACTCTGCCCTTGGCGTTCTTGTACCAGCTGCTGACCTTCGAATAGCCCCAGGCGCGCAGCGCGTTGGCCTCGTCGATGCGCTGGTTGTATTGCGCGTAGATCTCCGGCTTCACGTCGATCGCCTTGAGGTTCTTCTCCAGCAGCAGCCGCACACCTTCGAGCACGTAGTTCGCCGCGCATTCGGAGATGTAGATGATGCTGGCGCCGTGCAGCACCAGATTGGTGTTCGGACCGTAGAGACAGAACAGGTTCGGAAAGCCGCTGATCGTCGCGCCCAGATAGGCGCGTGCGTCGCCATTCCAGACCGCGTGCAGGTCATGACCGTCGCGGCCGATCACCCGCATCGGCATCAGGAACTCGGAGGCCTTGAAGCCGGTGCCGTAGATCAGCACGTCGTACTCGTGCTCGATGCCATCGACGGTCCTGATGCCCTTCGGCGTAATCCGCTCGATGCGCGTGGTGATCGCCTTGACGTTGTCGCGCTTCAGGGTGGCGACCCAGGTGCCGTTGTCGCGTGGGAGGCGCTTGGAGCCCGGCGGCACGTTCGGCACCAGCAAGGGCCTTAGCTCTGGACGGTCGGCGATCTGGAACTCGGCCCAGCCGGTCAGCGCCTGGCGCACGGCATCGTTGGCGGCGGAGATCGCGGTCTCGGTCGGTGGATAGCCCGGGTCGACGGTCGCGGAGTCGAGAAAGCCGATCAGCTGCGGCGTGAACGTGAACAGGCGATGCCACTGGATGTAGTTCGGCAGGTTCGCCATCAGCCAGCGCAGGCCGTCCTCGGTCTGCGCGTGCAGATGCGGTGTCGGCAGCAGCCAGGGAACAGTGCGGACGTGGATGTCGAGCTGCGCGGCGATACGCGCGACATGCGGAATGAACTGCGTGGCGCTGGCGCCGGTGCCGATCACG
>NZ_CAISIQ010000374.1 GCF_903885465.1 uncultured Nevskia sp. | reverse complement strand
CGTCGAGCGCCTGCTGGCGCAAGGCAAGGTCAACGGCACCATCGCCTTCCTGATCACCAGCGACGAGGAAGGCCTGGCCCATCACGGCACCAAGCACGTCGTCGAAGTGCTGAAATCGCGCGGCATCAAGCCGGATTACGCAATCGTCGGCGAAGCCACCGGCGACGCCGCGTTCGGCGATCGCATCACCATCGGCCGGCGCGGCTCGCTGGGCTGCAATCTGACCGTATTCGGCAAGCAGGGCCATGTCGCCTATCCGCTGAAGGCCGACAACCCGATCCACCGCCTGGCACCGGCGCTGGCCGAGTTGGTGTCGATCGAATGGGACGCCGGCAATGCCCATTTCCCGCCGACTTCGTTCCAGATCTCGAACATTCACTCCGGCACCGGCGCAACCAACGTCATTCCCGGCACGTCCGAGCTGATCTTCAATTTCCGCTACTGCACGGAATCGACCGCCGACAGCCTGAAAGCGCGCGTGCACGAAGTGCTCGATCGCCACGGTCTGCGCTACGAAGCCAGCTGGTGGCTCAGCGGCCTGCCGTTCCTGACCCGCCAGGGCGCGCTGATCGCAGCCGCGAAGGAAAGCATCCGCGCCGTCACCGGCCTGACGCCGCTGCTGTTCACCGGCGGCGGTACATCGGATGCGCGCTTCATCGCGCCGATGGGCACCGAAGTGGTCGAGATCGGCCCGGTCAACGATTCCATCCACAAGGTTGACGAGCATGTGCGCGTCGTCGATCTCGATGCCTTGAGCGCTGTCTATGAAGGCACGCTGGCGCGCCTGCTCAGTCCAGCCGGAGCGTCAGCATGAGCAGCGAATCGTCGATCGTCGGCCGGTTCCGCCCGAGCCTGTTGCTGGCGCCACAGCTGATCCAGACCGTGCTCGCCGGCAAGCGGCCGGTGATCAAGCGCTGGCAGAAGCGCGGCAATGGCATGAGCGACGTGGCGATGCAGCATCTGCTCGACTGCGGCGTCGACGAACACGGCCAGCAAGTGCGCCTCACCGGCATGCACTCGCGCCAGCCTGCCGATCGCGAATCACGCGGCCTGGTGGTGCTGATCCACGGCTGGGAAGGCAGCCACGATTCGGCTTATCTGTACTCGATGGCCGCGCGCGTCTACGAAGCCGGCTGGAACGTGTTCCGCCTGAACCTGCGCGATCACGCCGGCACGCACGGCCTCAACGAACGGATGTTCCACTCGGCACGCATCGCCGAAGTGCTGAACGCCGTGCGCAGCATGCAGGCGCTCGATGGCGCGGAGAAGCTCGCGGTGATCGGTTTCTCGCTGGGCGGCAACTTCGCCTTGAGAGTCGGCCTGCTCGGACCAGCCGCTGGCATCACACCGCAATTGTCGATCGGCATTTCACCGTCGATCGATCCCGGCGCCACCCTGCTGGCGATCGACAACGGCCCGGCCGTGTTCAAGCGCTACTTCCTCGACAAGTGGCGCAAGACGCTCGACGCCAAGGCCGAAGCCTGGCCCGGCCGCTACGATTTCAGCGAGCTGAAGCGCATCGACAGCTTCGTCGGCATCACCCGCCGCTTTGTCGTCGAGCACACCGAGTACGACACGCTGGACGACTATCTCGCCACCTACACGCTGACGCCGCCGATGCTGATGGGCGCGCCCTCGCCGCTCGCGGTGCTGACCGCGCAGGACGACACGGTGATCCCGATCCGCGATTTCGACGGCCTGGGCGCGCGCGGTTCGGTGATCGCCTACGACGCGCCGCGACGTGGCGGCCACTGCGGCTTCATCGAGAACCTGCGCCTGGAAAGCTGGGCCGAACGGCGAGTTGCGGAGCTGCTGGGGCAGCTGTAACTGCCGAGCGCTCCGCTCAGGCTTTCGGTGTCGACCGCTTCAGCGCGAACGAGAACAACTGCGGCGCATAGCGCTTGAGACGCTCGTAGAACACTTCCTTGCCGCCCATCATCACTTCTTCCTGATTGGTCTCGACGGCATCCCAGATGTCGTCCGCGCAATCCTCGGCGCTGATGCCGCCGGCGATGTTGTGATCGGTGACGCCATTGGCGCGGCCATCGCCTTTCACGGCGTTGACCGAAATCTGCGTGCGCACATACCCGGGATAGACGGCAGTGAACTGGATGCCGTCACGCCACAACTCGGCGCGCGCCGCTTCGGTGAAGCCGGCCAGCGCGAACTTGGCCGCCGAGTAGCCGGTGCGTTGTGGTGCGCCGATGCGGCCGGCGATCGACGAGATCATCACGATGTGGCCGCGCTTGCGTGTACGCATGCCCGGCACTAGCGCGCGGGTCAGTGCCACCGGGGCGAAGAAATCCAGTTCCATCAGCTGCCGATAGACCTCCATCGAGGTATCGACCAGCCGGCTGCGCTGCGAGATGCCGGCGTTGTTGACCAGCACGTCGATCGGCCCGAAACAGGCTTCAGCCTTGGCCACCGCCGCCTCGCCATCGAAAGCCAGCAGATCGAGCGGCAACATCGCCACTTTCGAAGGATCGGCGCAGGCCGCGCGCACTCGCTGCAACTCGGCTTCGCGGCGCGCGCTGAGCACCAGCTTCGCACCACTTTCAGCGGCCTTCAGCGCAAGCGCTTCGCCGATGCCACTCGAAGCGCCGGTGATCCAGATGGTGGTGTCGCGCAGTTGGGTCATCGGGCGTCGTAGTAGGCGGCGGTAGCAATCAGATTGTCCTGTCCCCTCCGCGACTGGACGGCCAGCCAGTCCTGCAAGGTGTCGAGCAGGACCGGCGACAGGCCGCCGCCGAGCCGGGGATATTCCGATACTGCACCAGAGTGCGTGTTCAGGAACAGGTGGTTGACGCCGGGCAGCACGCGCACTTCGGCAGCGGCATTGCCTTTCAGCGCGGCACGCGCGGGCGCTTCGTTCAGCGACGGCGCGATCTGGTGGTCCATCGCCCCGAACAGCACCAGGGCCGGCTTGCGGATTTTCTCCAGCGTCGGCGCCGGGTCATAGCTGAGGATGTGGCGGAACCACGGCGAACTGAGCGATTGCCGTTGCCCTTCGACGAAGGCCTCTGACAGATGCCGCTGCTCGCCGATCCGCTGCAGCGCGGCACACAGGCGGGCATCACGCTGCTCGGTCGGCAGATCGGCCTGCAGGATGTCGAACAGACGGCCGGCCTCGGCGGCAGCGGCCAGCGCGGCCTGCTAGCTGGCGCCGCGGTCGAGCGCGCCCTGGACGTTCTGGTATTCGGAGATTGCGCGGCCAGTCACCGTTGGCGGTGCCAGCAGCACCAACCAGGCGACGTCGCTGCGCCGGGCGGCGATCATCGGCGCGATCATGCCGCCTTCGCTGTGGCCGAGCAGGCCGATGCGCGTGGCATCGATATCCGGGCGGCTGCGCAGGTAGTCGAAAGCCGCTTCGGCATCGGCGGCGTAGTCGATAAGAGTGGCAGCGCGAAGATTGCCGCTGGATTCGCCGACGCCGCGCTTGTCGTAGCGGAGCACCGCATAGCCCGCCGATTCGAACGCCGCAGCCAGCATGCGGAACGGCTTGTGACCGTAGAGCGTCTCGTCACGGTCGTTCGGGCCGCTACCGTGGATCAGCACCACGGCCGGCACCGGCAGATCGCGCGCGACATAGGCCGGGCGGCTCAGCGTGCCAGCGAGCATCACCTCGTCGCTGGCGCCTCGAAACCGTACTTCCTCCGAGACGCGGGCCGTGGCCATCGCCGTCGCGTCGTCTTCGTACTCGGCCTGCACCGCCACGGGCAGCGCGACCAAAGTCAGCGCCGCCGCCGAAAGCCACCTGCCTGCTGCCCTCACGATTCCGTTCATCACTGCGCTCCTGCCGATCTGGTGCCGATCTGGCAGTTATGTGCAGTGCAACAAAAGGGCCAACCCTCAGCCGGGAAGCCAGCTGGGGGCGGAAATGCCTACAGGCGGCGGCGAACGACGGAAGGGCGGTCCAGCACCACCTACGTCGGCCGGCGCACCCGGAACCAGGCTGCGTACAGTGCCGGCAGGAAGGTCATGGTCAGCACCGTGGCAACGATCAAGCCGCCCATCAGCGCTGCTGCCATCGGCCCGAAGAAGGTGCTGCGCACCAGTGGAATCAGCGCCAGTACCGCCGCCGCTGCCGTCAGCACGATCGGCCGGAAGCGTCGCACCGCTGATTCGACGATCGCCGTCCAGGGATCGTGGCCGGCCTGGATGTCCTGATCGATCTGATCCACCAGGATCACCGAGTTGCGCATGATGATGCCGGCCAGCGCGATGACGCCGAGCAAGGCGACGAAGCCGAACGGCAGGCCGGTGACCAGCAGCGCAGCAGCGGCGCCGATGACGCCGAGCGGCGCGGTCAGCAGCACCATCACCGTGCGGCCGAAGTGCTGCAGCTGGATCATCAGCAGCACCACGATGACGACCAGCATCATCGGCATCTGCGCGTTGATCGAATCGTTGGCGATCTTCGACTGCTCCAGCGTGCCGGCGATGCTGATTGCATAGCCGACCGGCAACTGGGCGCGCAGCGCATCGAGCTGCGGATCGATGGCATTGGTGACGTCCGGCGCCTGCTTGCCGGGCGCCGTTTCCGCCTGGATGGTGATCGCCGGCAGCCGCGAATAGCGCCACAGCACACCGGGCTCGAACGCCGGCTGCGCCTTGCCGAACTGCGAGAACGGCACCGAGACGCCGCTCGCCGTCGGCATGTAGGCATCGGCCAGATCGCTGATCCGCGAGCGCTCGTCGAGCGGCTGGCGAGCGATGATCTCGACGTTGCGATTGGCCTCGCGATAAGTGCCGATGACGCTGCCGGACAGGATCGTCTGGCCCGCGCCGCGCACTTGCTCGCTGGTGATGCCGAGCACGCGAAGCTTGTCCTGATCGATGCGGTCCTGAACCACCAGAATCGACTCGTGCCAGTTGTCGTGGACGTTCCGGGTAAACGGGCTGGCGGTGATAATCGCCTTGACCTGATCGGCATAGTTGCGAACCAGCTTCGGGTCCGGCCCCTGCACCCGGAACTGCACCGGCCAGCCAACCGGCGGGCCGTTCGGCAGCGGATCGACCCGGCCGCGCACTTCAGGGAATTCCTCGGCGATCCAGGTACGAAGACGCGCGCGCAGACGTTCACGGCCCTTCAGATCGTGAGCCACGACCATGAACTGGGTGAAGTTGACGTGGGCCAGTTGCTGGTCGAGCGAGAGATAGAAACGTGGTGCACCGTTGCCGACATAGGCGACGTAATCGACGACATCGGGATCGGCCGCCAGCTTCGCTTCCATGCGCTTGGCGATGTTTTCGCTGGCCAGATAGCTGCTGCCTTCCGGTAGCCAGAGATCGACCATCAGCTCGTCGCGGGTGGAGTCCGGAAAGAACTGCTGCGGGATCACTGCAAAGCTGGCAACGCCAAGCACGAAGGCGGCGAACGTGGCGATCATCACCGTCTTGCGTTGCGCCACGCACCAGTCGATGACCCCGCGCAGGCGACGATAGAACGGCGTGTCGAACAGCTCGTGATGCTCACCGGCCGGGCGCTCCTTGAGCAGCATCATGCCAAGCCAGGGCGTGACATAGACCGAGGCGATCCAGGAGATCACCAACGCCATGCCGACGACTGCAAAGATCGAGAAGGTGTATTCGCCGGCTGCCGATTTCGCGAAGCCCACCGGCAGGAAGCCAGCGGCGGTGATCAGCGTGCCGGTCAGCATCGGGAACGCGGTGGAGGTGTAGGCGAACGAGGCCGCTTTCAGCTTGTCGTAGCCCTCTTCGAGCTTCCGCGCCATCATTTCGACGGCGATCATCGCGTCGTCGACCAGTAGCCCGAGCGCCAGCACCAGCGCGCCCAGCGAAATCTTCTGCAGCTGGATGCCGGCCCAGTCCATCGCCAGGAACGTCACGCCGAGCACGAACGGAATGGTCAGTGCCACGACCATGCCGGTGCGCAGGCCGAGACTGAAGAAGCTGACCACCAGCACGATGACCACGGCCTCGGCCAGCGACTGCACGAACTCGCCGACTGCGCTCTTCACCACCTTCGGCTGATCGGTGACTTGATTGACCTCGATGCCGACCGGGAAGCTGCCGCGCAGCCGCGCCAGCGTGCTGTCGAGCTGCTCACCCACCTTCAGTACATCGCTGTCCTTCTCCATCACCACGCCGAGCGCGATGGTTTCCTTGCCGCGATGGCGGATCTTCATCCGCGGCGGATCTTCATAGCCGCGATAGACCTTGGCGAAATCGCCGAGCCGGAAGGTCGAGCGGCCGACCCGGAAGCGGGTGTCCTCGATCGCTGCGAGATCGCCGTAAGTGCCGTCGACCCGCACGAACAGCGCACGCTCCTCGGTGTTCAGCTGCCCCGACGGCACGACGATGTTCTGGCCGCGCAGCGCTTCGGACAACTGCTGGAAAGTGATGCCGAGCTGCGCGAACTTGCGGTACGAGAACTCGACGAAGATCTTCGGCTGCTGCTCGCCGAGCAGATCGACCTTCTCGACACCTTTCACAGCGCCGAACACCTTGCGTGCGGTGTCGACGTAATCCTTCAGCTCGACATAGGTGAAGCCTTCGGCGTGGAAGGCGTACATCGCGATATAGGTGTCGCCGAACTCATCGTTGAAGAACGGCCCCTGCACGCCCTGCGGCAACTGGCCCTGAACATCGCCGACCTTCTTGCGCACCTGGTACCAGACGTTGCGCACGTCCTTCGGCGGCGTGTCCTCGCGCAGGAACACGAAGACCTGGGTTTCGCCGGGCTTGGAATAGCTCTGCGTGCGATCCAGCCACGGCGTTTCCTCGAGCTTTTCCTCGATGCGATCGGTGACCTGCTGCTCCATCTCCGCCGCGGTGGCGCCCGGCCAGTAGGCACGCACGACCATGATCCGGAAGGTGAACTCGGGGTCTTCCTTCTGGCCGAGATTCAGATAGGCGAAGACGCCGCTGATCATCAGCAGCACGACGATGAAACGGGTGAACGAAGCATGCTCGATCGCCCAGCGCGACAGATTGAAGCCGCCTTCAGAACCTGGTTGGTTCATGGCATTCAGCCTGCGGCGTCTGGAGTCGCCGGCGTGACCGCATCAGGCATCAGGCGCACCTTCTGGCCTTCGCGCAGCAATGGCGCGCCGGCGGTGACCACGCGCTCGCCGGCTGTCAGCCCTTCCGCGATCAAGGCGCTATTGCCGTCGAAGCCGCTCAGCCGCACTGGCCGGAAGTGCACCTCGCTGCTTGCCTCGTCGAACACCCAGACGCCGTGCACAGTCTTCTGCTCGGTGTAGGCCGTCAGCGGCACATGGATCAGCGATGCCAGCTTCGGCCCCTGGATGCGGATGCTCGCGGTCATGCCGAGCTGCATCTCCGGCGGCGGCTTGTCGACCGTCACCCGCAGCGCATAAGTGCGCGTCGCCGGATCAGCCGACGACGCCAGTTCGCGAATGCGGCCGGGGAACTCACGGCCGTCGACGGTCCACAGCATCACCGTCACCGGCGCATCCGGTTTCAGCGTGCGCAGCAACTGTTCCGGCACATTGGCGGCCACTTCCATGGTGCCGGCCTGGGCCAGACGGACGATGGTCTGGCCGGCCGCGATCACCTGCCCGACTTCGGCATCGATCGCGGTGATCACGCCATCGGCATCGGCATGCAGCTGTGCGTAGCCGGTCTGGTTGCCGCTGACCCGAGCCTGCGCCTTCACCGAGGCGAGTTGCGCTTCGGCGGCGGCAAAACGGGTCTGCTGGCGATCGAATTCGGCGGCGCTGATGAAGCCGGTATCGAGCAGCTTGCGATAGCGTCCGAGGTCAGCCTTCTCGACCGCGAACTGTGCTTCCTGGGCGGCGACGGTGGCCTGGCTGGAGGCCTCGTTGAGCGCCAGATCGGCCGGATCGAGTTGCAGCAGCAACTGACCCTTCTTGACCCGATCGCCGACGTTGACCTTGCGCTGATCGATCTTGCCGGTCACCCGGAAACCGAGGTTCGATTCATACCGCGGCCGCACTTCGCCCGCGTAGATATTGCGAGCGTCGATCGCGCCCGGCGCCGCGACGATGGTGCGCACCGAGCGCACCTCCTCGGCTACGACTGGCGGCTTGCTGCAGGCCGACAGCAACAGCAAGGCGATCAGGCCGGCCGAAGCAGGGACAGATTTCAGCGTTCGCAGCACGCCGGACTGGTGCTCGGTGACGGTCATGCTCGCTCCCTGCAGCGCGGTCAGCGATTCGTTCCGGCCCGAAGCAGGCCGTTGACGAAACGCTGTTATTCGTTATTGGAAATTGACATCTGTGACCGTCGAATCACTTCGGTCTGAGCAGCAGCGAGGCCACCAGAAACTCGGCCATCAACGCCGCCTGGCGGCCGCGATCCTGCGAAAAACGTTCGGCGACGATCTGCGGATGGCAGAACGGAATCACCGCGTTGAACACGCACTGGCAGCTTTCCTCGACGTGCTCGGCCACGAATTCGCCACTGCGCACGCCGTCTTCGATGACCAGCCGGAAGCAGGCGCGAATCCGTTCGATGTGCGCATCGATGACGCTCCACTGTTCGTCCATCGCCTTGATGACGATCTCGTGAACCTTGGATTCATTGAGATATTGCTCGCAGGCGAAGCGATGGCCTTCCATGATCAGGCGCTTCAGGCGATCCGCCGCCGGCCGGCTCTCGCGGGCGATGCCGAGCGACATCGCTTCCATCCGCGCGAGCACCACTTCGGTGATCGCTTCGTTGATCGCCGCCTTGCTCTCGAAGAAGCGATAGACGTTGGCCGGTGACATCTCGCAGGCCTGGGCGACATCGGCGACGGTGGTCTTGGAATAACCGAAGGCCCGGAACAGACGTTCGGCCTCGGTCAGGATGCGGTCCCGGATGTCGGGCTGGGTAATGGCAGCGCTTCTCATGTGACGAGTATCGAAAATCGTCAGTCATACGTCAACAAGGGATATTCCCTCGATGGCAATCGGCGGTGGCAATGCGCAGCGTGGCGCGTTACGGTGTCGCCATCTTCGAGTTCCCGTCATGTCCGACAACAAGGCCTACACCCGCCCCGCGATTGCGCTGCACTGGTTGATGGCGCTGATGATCATCGGCGGCTTCGCAGTCGGCCTGTACATGACCGGGCTGCGCTTAAGTCCGGACAAGCTGAAGCTGTATTCCTGGCACAAATGGAGCGGCATCACCGTGCTGGCGCTGGCGTTGATCCGCATCGGCTGGCGTCTGAGTCATCCGGTGCCAGCGCCGCTGCCGGGACAGCCGCTATGGCAGTTACGCGCGGCGCACTACACGCACCTCGCGCTGTATGTGCTGATCCTGGCGATTCCGCTCAGTGGCTGGCTGTACAGCTCGGCCTCGGGCTATCCGGTGGTCTATCTCGGCATCAAGGCGCTGCGCCTGCCGGACCTGGTGGCCAAGGACAAGGAACTGGCGACGGCGCTGAAACAAGTCCATGAGCTGTTGAACTGGACCATGGCTGCCTTGGTCACCGTGCACGCTGCCGCTGCACTCAAGCATCATCTGATCGATCGGGACGGTACGCTGCGCCGCATGCTGCCGTCCCGTTGAACCGACCTGTCCGAGACCCGATCGCCCCCATGCACTTCCGATCCATAACCGCCGTTCTCGCACTGGCGAGCCTGATCTCCGTACCTGCCGCGTTCGCTGCCGAACGCGCCATCGACGCCGCGAAAAGCTCGATCAGCGCCGAGTTCACCCAGATGAGCGTGCCCGTCAACGCGCCGTTCAAGAAGTTCAGCGGTGGCATCGATTTCGATCCCGCCAAGCCGGCCGAAGCGCGTGCCCATTTCGATATCGACACCGCGAGTTTCGATATCGGCGATGACGACTACAACGCCGAAGTCCGCAAGCCGGAGTGGTTCGATACCGCGAAATTCCCCAAGGCGAGCTTCGTGACCAGCGGTCTGAAGCCAACCACGCCGGGCAACTTCGAAGCCAGCGGCAAGCTCAGCCTGAAGGGCAAGACCATCGAGCTGAAAGTGCCGGTCACCGCCAAGACCGAAGGCGGCTTGACCACCTACAGCGGCACCGTGTCGATCTCCCGCAAGGCCTTCGCGATCGGTAGTGCCAGCTGGGATGACACCGTCGAAGACACGGTGAAGATCCGCTTCCGCATCGCCGTGCCCGCCGCAGGCTGAACCTTTGCATCACCGATTCGCCGCAAGCTGTTTTCGAACTCAAGACTGACAAGGAGCCCCAAACAATGTTGAACCTCAAGAACACGCTGCTTCCCGCCGCCCTGCTGCTGGCCTGCGGTGCCGCGCTCGCTGCGCCCGAGAGCTACACCATCGATTCCAGCCACACCTATCCGAGCTTCAAGGCCGCGCATATCGGCGGCATCTCGTTCTGGCGCGGCAAGATCGACAAGAACAGTGGCGCCGTTGTGCTCGATCGTGCGGCCAAGACCGGTTCGATCGAAATCCTGATGGACATGACCTCGATCGACTTCGGCCTCGACAAGATGAACGAGCACGCCAAGAAGGAAGACTTCTTCGATGTCGCCAAGTACCCGACGGCCACCTACAAGTCGACCAAGCTGACCTTCAGCGGCGACACCCTGACCGCTGTCGACGGCGACCTGACCCTGCACGGCGTGACCAAGCAGGTGCACCTGACGGTCAACCAGTTCAAGTGCATTCCGCATCCGTTCTACAAGCGTGAAGTCTGCGGCGCCGATGCCAGCGCCACGATCGATCGCACCGATTTCGGCGTCAGCTACGGCGTCGGCAAGGCGATTCCGGATGGCAAGGTGACTCTGGAAATCCAGGTCGAAGCGCTGAAGGACGAAGCGGCTGGTCCGGCTGGCTAAGCTTCCGCTCGATGTTCCGCTTCTTCTCATCTGGAGAAGCAGCGGATCCGCAGACCCAAACCACGGCACATGCCGTGGTTTCTTTTTGAGCGCGAGGCAATAATCGACGAATAACTTGCGGTAAGCAGCTCGTTCACGGCCACTTCATAACGATAAGTTCGGAATGACGAACACCACCTTGCACACAGAGTCGGCGGACCTCGCCGGGCTGATCCGCGACCACGACTGGTCGAGCACCGCCCTGGGGCCGATCGATCAGTGGCCGGTGAGCCTGAAGACGACTACCAATATCCTGCTGCTCGCGAAGATTCCCATCGCCCTGCTCTGGGGCACGGACGGAATCCTGATCTACAACGACGCCTACGCGGCTTTCGCCGGCCATCGTCACCCGCAATTATTGGGTACCAAGATCCGGGAAGCCTGGCCGGAGGCGAGCGACTTCAACGACAACGTGATGAACGTGGGGCTGGCCGGCGGCACGCTCACCTATCGCAACCAGGAAATGGTGCTGCAACGGCACGGTCGACCCGAGACGCTCTGGCTGAACCTGGATTACTCGCCGGTGCTCGACGAAAGCGGACAGCCCGGCGGCGTGATCGCCTTCGTCGTGGAAACCACGGAGGCCGTGCAGGCCGGTCGTCAGCTCGCCGCAGAGCGCGAGCAGCTGACTCAGATGTTCACCCAGGCTCCGACCTTCATGGCTCTGCTGCGCGGCCCGGAGCACCGGATCGCCCTGGCCAATCCGGGCTATCTGAAGCTGGTCGGACGCAGCGATGTGGTCGGGCTGACGGTCTCCGACATTGTCGTCAATGCCATGGCTCGGGAATACATAGAAGTGCTGGACCGGGTATTCGAGACCGGCGAAACCTATGTGGCCTCAAGTGCCCGTTATGAGCCCCCGCCGATGCCCGGCGCTCAGGCCACGGAACGGCTGCTCGATTTCGTCTACCAGCCGATCAAGGACGCCTACGGCCAGGTATCCGGCATCTTCGTCGAGGGTGCCGACGTTACCGAACGCGCCAAGGCAGAAGTCGCGCTGCGCGACAGCGAGGCCAGACTCAGAGACCTTAACGCCGACCTCGAACGCCAGGTCATCGAGCGCACCCAGGCACGCGGACAGATCTGGAAACTCTGTCCGGACCTGCTCGGCGCCCTCAATCGCAAAGGCTATTTCGAGACCTCGAATCCGGCCTGGCAGCAGTTGCTCGGCTGGACCGAAAACGAAGTTTCGCAACAGTCCATTTTCGAGCTGCTGCATCCTGATGATGTGGAATCCACGCGCCTGGGGTTTCAGGCGATCGATGACGAAAACCCCGCATTTCGTTTCCCCAATCGCTATCGATGCAAGGATGGAAGCTATCGCTGGATCAGCTGGTTCGGCGTCGAGGAAGACGGCCTGATCTATTGCATCGGGCATGACGTCACTCAGGAGCGCGCCGCGGCCGAAGCGCTCGCGCAAGCTCAGGAAGCATTACGGCAGTCGCAGAAGATGGAAGCGATCGGCCAGCTCACTGGCGGTATCGCACACGACTTCAACAATCTCCTCGCCGGCATCGCCGGCAGCCTGGAACTGCTCGAGAAGCGCTTGCAGGAAGGTCGCCTCAACGGCGTCCAGCGACTGATCGATGCAGCGCGAACCTCCACCAATCGCGCTGCCGCGCTGACCCAGCGCCTGCTGGCTTTTTCAAGGCGCCAGACGCTCGATCCCAAGCCCATCGATGTCAATCGGCTGATCGCCGGAATGGCAGACCTGATTCGCCGCACCGTCGGCCCGGCGATCGAAGTGGAAGTGGTCGGCGCCGGCGGCCTGTGGCCCACCCTCGTCGATCCGCCACAGCTCGAAAACGCCCTGCTGAATCTGGTCATCAACGCCCGCGATGCGATGCCCGATGGCGGCCGCATCACTATCGAGACCGCCAACAAGTGGCTGGACCGAAACGCGGCACAGGAACGCGATCTCGAGCCCGGCCAGTACTTGTCGCTATGCGTGACCGACACCGGCACCGGCATGACGCCCGAAGTGATCTCCCGCGCCTTCGATCCTTTCTTCACCACCAAGCCGATCGGCGAAGGCACCGGCCTGGGGCTGTCGATGATTCATGGTTTCGTAAGGCAATCGGGCGGCCAGGTGCGGATCTATTCCGAACTCGGCATGGGCACGACGATGTGTCTGTACTTCCCCCGCTTCATCGGTGAACTGGACACGCCGGATGAAATCGCCACCCAGGAACAAGCGCAGACCGGCCACGGCGAAACCGTGCTGGTGATCGACGATGAAGAATCGATCCGCATGCTGCTGGTCATGGTGCTCGAGGAAGCGGGCTATCGCGTCCTTGAAGCGGATACCGGGCCATCAGGGCTGAAGATCCTGCAGTCCGATACCCGCATCGATCTGCTGATCACCGACGTCGGCCTGCCCGGCGGCCTCAATGGCCGACAGGTTGCCGACGCAGCCAGAGTCGTCCGGCCCGATCTCAAGGTGCTGTTCGCCACCGGATACGCCGAGAACGCGGTCGTCGGCAACGGTCATCTGACGCACGACATGCGAGTGATCACCAAGCCCTTCGAGCTTGCGGCCTTGACGACGCTGGTTAGCGAGATGATCGACCGGTAAAGCTGCGCTGTCCCGGCGCAGCTCACCGTGCAGGTGACACGGCGCGCTCACGCACGCTGGTGAAAGCTGCCTATCCGGGATTGGCCGCAATCTCGGCGCGTGAATCACGATAGTCCTTCGGGCTCATGCCGAATTCGTCCCGGAATCGACGCGCAAAGTGCGTCGCGTTCTGGAAGCCTGCGGAATAGGCGATGTCGATGATCTTCCGGCCCTGCATCCGGGGATTCTCCAGATCGAGACGACAGCGCAGCAGGCGCTTATGCACGACGTACTGGAACGCCGTCGTTCCCGTGCTCTTGAACAGCCAGTGCAGATAGCGAACGGAAATTCGGGTGCCGTTGGCGATGGTCGCCGGCGAGAGTTCCGGATCTTCGAGATGGGCGTCGATGTAGCCACGAACCTGCTCCATCTGCACTTCGCGCAGCGAGGTCGAGATCGGTGACTGCGGCTCCTCGAGCGCGGTGACCAGCAGGCCGATCGCCGATTCGGTCAGGCCATCGCTCTGGCTGAAGGCACCGCTCATGAACATCGGCGACACCGAACGAACATATGACGCCATCAGCTTGGCGGCGTTCGAGTCCTTGTCGAGCTTGTGCCGTATCGAATGCCAGCTCCGAGGCAGCCAACTCTGCAGACGCGCCAGCGGCAACAACACCGAAACCTTGTGCAGACTCTCCATCACCTGGAAGCGCATCGGCCGGGTGGTATCCCAGATCAGCAGGTCGCCTGGTGTCAGCACGATCTGCTCGTGCCCGAAAGAGATGTGTTCGCGTCCCTGCAGGACCAGCTGAATGCCCAGCACCTCTCGGGTGTCCAGGGACATCTCCGATCCGGTACGCGTCGCACCGCAGGGATCGCAGCGGCAATCCACCACCTGGAAGCCGGAAACGACGCGGTGTCTGATGCTGGCCGAGAATGCGTCGCTGGGCTTGCTGTCGAACCGGAAGGCGCCATAGACCTCCTGCAGCTTGCTCTCCCACTCCTCGTACGAGTCTCGCCGTGGGTGAGCCGCCGTAGACCACTCCGTTGCGCTGGCAGTCATTGTTGTTTCCTCCTCCATCGAGCGGCACCGTTCATGCGGCGTCCTGTTCGTGACTTGCACTGTACCGTCATCAGTGTCGTTCGCAAGAACTCGTGATTTCCGCTTGCACGGAAACGCACACGGAATGGCACCCGTGGCAACGAGCCGCCTCCAGTGGCTGCCTATCCTTCAGCAGCCCTGTCGACCTGATTGGCTATGTCGCACGGCAGCAGCAATCGG
>NZ_CAISIQ010000373.1 GCF_903885465.1 uncultured Nevskia sp. | reverse complement strand
GTCAGTTTCGTCCCGCGTAGTCCCGAGCAAACTGCTGCGCAACCCGCCCCGAGCGCGAAGCGCGATTCAGCGCCCAGCGCTGCGCCAGCACTTTCAGCTCGTCGTTCCAGTCGGTCACGCCGAGTCGCGACAGATGCAGGCGCACGGCGTCGATGTACTGAACCTGGCTGAACGGCTGGAAGCTCAGCCACAGGCCGAAGCGCTCGGACAGCGCGACCTTTTCCTCGGTCGATTCGCCGGGGTTCAGCTCATCATTTTCCCAGCGATATTCGGCGTTGTCGGATTTCAGCTGCGGTGTCAGATGCCGGCGATTGCTGGTCGCGTAGATCAGCACGTTCTCGGCCGGTTCCTCGATGCCGCCATCGAGCGCGGCCTTCAGCGCGGTCAACGCCGAATCATTGGACGCGATCGAGAAATCGTCGACGTACAGCACAAAGCGCTCCGGCCGTCCGCGCAGCGGCGCGACGACATCCGGCAGATCGACCAGATCCTGCGGATGAACCTCGACCAGCCGCAGACCGCGCGGCGCGAACTCGGTCAGCAGCGCTTTCACCAGCGAGGATTTGCCGGTGCCGCGCGAGCCGGTCAGCAGGATGTGGTTGGCAGGCTTGCCGGCGACGAACTGCTCGGTGTTCTGCACTGCCGCCGCTTTCTGGCGATCGATGCCGAGCAGATGGTCGAGCTGCACCGTCGCCGGAAAGGCGATCGGCTGCAGCGCGCCATTGCGCCAGCGCCAGGCGAGCGTTTCCGCGTTCATCTGCGACACAGCCTCAGAACAGCTGGGTCTTGCTGACGTCGAGCACCTTCGGCGGTTCGCGTGACGCGATCCAGTCGCCGGTGATCATCTCCGCGTAGCTCATGCCGGGGCCGACCATCGGATAGACGCCGGCATCGCGATCGATGACCACTTCGAGGAAGGCCGGACCAGGGAAGGCGACGAACTCGCCGACCACGCGATCGATGTTCGCCGGGTTCGACAGCTGCACCGCGTACTCGAAGCCATCGGCCTGCGCGGCTTTCACGAAATCCTTCTTGTGCAGTGTCTTGTCGCTGCCCGAGAAGCGGCTTTCGTGAAAGAGCTTCTGCCATTGGCGAACCATGCCGTCGCCGGAATTGTTCAGCACCACCACTTTGATCGGCAGGCCGTAGTTGGTGATCGTTTCCATCTCGCCGATGTTCATCCGCACCGAAGCGTCGCCGTCGATGTCGACGACGATCTTCTTCGGATTGGCGAACTGTGCGCCGATCGCCGCCGGCAGACCGAAGCCCATCGTGCCCATCGAACCGGAGGTGAGCCACAGGCGCGGCTGCCGGAAATCGAAGTACTGCGCGGCCCACATCTGATGCTGGCCGACGCCGGTGGCGATGATCGCGTCACCTTTGGTGATGCGGTTGATCGCTTCGATGATCGCGTACGGCTGGATGGTCGCCGAGGCGCGGTCGTAGTTCATCGCGTGGACACGCTTCAGCTCGGCCACGTGGCCATGCCATTCGCGGTAGTCCGGCTTGAAGTTCTGCGCCCGGCCATGCGCCAGCACCTGGGTCAGCGCCACCTTCAGATTGCCGACGTGCGACCAGGTCACCCGCTTGACCTTGTTGATCTCGGAAGCGTCGACATCGAAGTGCAGGATCGCCTTGGCGTTGCGGGCGAACTTCGACGGCACACCGGCCACGCGATCGTCGAAGCGGGCGCCGATCGCGATCAGCAGATCGCAGTCATCGATCGCATAGTTCGCGTAGGCGGTGCCATGCATGCCGAGCATGTGCATCGACAGCGGATCGGTGGTGTCGTAAGCGCCGAGACCCATCAGGGTCATCACCGTCGGGATGCGGTACTCGTTGGCGAAGGCGCGCAGCTGCTCGGCCGCTTCGGCGTGGATGACGCCGCCGCCGGCGTAGATCATCGGCCGCTTGGCCGCCTTGAACAGCTCGTGGAAGCGGGCGAGGGAAGCGTCGTCGATGCGCGCTTCATCGGTCACGCGCAGGCGGGCGCGGTAGCCCGGCACCGGCAGGCGGCCGAGCACGTCACGACGACCGGTGAACACGCCCTTCCAGTTCTGCACGTCCTTCGGCACGTCGACGACCACCGGGCCGGGACGACCAGTGCGGGCGATCTCGAACGCGGTGCGCACGGTGGCTTCGAGCTTGCTCGGATCGGTGACCAGGAACACGTGCTTGGCGCAGGCGGCCATGATGTTGCTGATCGGCGCTTCCTGGAACGCGTCGGTGCCCATCGCCGAAGTCGGCACCTGGCCGCAGATGACCACGATCGGTGTGGAGTCGGCCATCGAATCGCGCACCGGAGTCACGGTGTTGGTGGCACCCGGGCCGGACGTCACCAGCGCCACGCCGACCCGGCCCGAGGACCGTGCATAGCCGGCCGCCATGAAGCCGGCGCCCTGCTCGTTGGCCGGCACGATCAGCGGCATCGGGTCTTCGCCCTTGGCGCTCGGATTGGCGGCATTGAAGCGGAAGATCGCATCGTAGGTCGGCAGAATCGCGCCACCCGAATAGCCGAAGACGACATCGACACCCTCATCGGCCAGGACCTGGACGATGATGTCGGCGCCGCTCATCGTCTGGCCGGCGAGGGGGTGCGTGTCGTGCTGCAGCGGTGCGTTCATCGGATCGAATGCTCGTTGGGTCGCGGGTAGTGCGCGGGAGAAGTTGCGCGTTAACGGTGCGTTTGACGCTCTGCAGCGCCAAAAGGGGCGCTTTTATAGCATGTCCGCACTGTTTCCGGCCCGTTCCCGTCTTGCGCAAGACGCAATGTGCGGCTACCGTGCGCGCCCTATGCGTCAAGATCAAAGACATATCGTTTCCATCCTGCTTCAGAACGAAGCAGGCGCGCTGGCGCGTGTCGCCGGCATGTTCTCGGCCCGCGGCTACAACATCGAGTCGCTATCGGTCGCGCCGACTCACGATCCCAGCCTGTCCCGGCTGACGCTCGTGACCTACGGCAGCGAATCGGTCGTCGAACAGATCATCAAGCAGTCGCGCAAGCTGATCGAAATCGTCGAGATCATCGATCTCGCCGGCCGCGATCACATCGAAGCCGAACTGTTGATGCTCAAGGTCCGGGTCGATGCGCTCAACCTGCAGCCGGTCGTCGACTGCGTGGTCCGCCACCACGGCCAGATTCTCGACGAGACCGAAGCCACCCGCACCGTGCAGCTGACCGGCACCGGCGCCGAGGTCAACGACTTCGTCGCCGAAATCTCCGGCCTGGCCCGCGTGCTCGAACTGGCGCGCAGCGGCACCGCGGCCCTGGCACGCGGTACCACCGTGCTCGCTGCGCCGGTCTGAAACGTCGGCCTCGAGAAACGAGCTGTAAATAACGATCCGATCCACCGAAGGCGCATCCGCGCTTCATCCGTCCCACGAGAGGGAACCGCTGTGAGCATTTCAGTTTTCTACGATAAAGACGCCGACCTTTCGATCATCCAGTCGCGCAAGGTCACGATCCTTGGCTATGGCTCGCAGGGCCATGCCCATGCGCTGAACCTCAAGGACTCCGGTGTCGACGTTACCGTCGGCCTGCGCAAGAGCTCGAAGAGCTGGGTCAAGGCGGCCAACGCCGGCCTCAAGGTGCTCGAAGTCGCCGACGCGGTGAAGACTGCCGACGTGGTCATGATCCTCGCCCCGGACCAGGATCAGCGCCTGATCTATGAGCAGAGCGTGGTCAACAATCTGAAGGAAGGCGGCGTGCTGGCCTTCGCCCACGGCTTCAACATCCATTTCGGCCTGATCCAGCCGCGCGCCGACCTCGACGTGATCATGGTTGCGCCGAAGGGCCCCGGCCACACCGTGCGCTCGACCTACACCCAGGGCGGCGGCGTGCCGAGCCTGATCGCGATCCACCAGGACGCCTCCGGTTCCGCCAAGCAGATCGCCCTGAGCTACGCCTCGGCGAATGGCGGCGGCCGCGCCGGCATCATCGAAACCAACTTCCGCGAAGAGACCGAAACCGATCTGTTCGGCGAACAGGCCGTGCTCTGCGGCGGCGCCTCGGCGCTGGTGCAGGCGGGTTTCGAAGTGCTGGTCGAAGCCGGCTACGCGCCGGAAATGGCTTACTTCGAGTGCCTGCACGAACTCAAGCTGATCGTCGACCTGATGTACGAAGGCGGCATCTCGACGATGCGCTACTCGATCTCGAACACCGCCGAATACGGCGACTACGTGACCGGCCCGCGCATCATCACCGAAGAAACCAAGAAGGAAATGAAGCGCGTCCTCGCCGACATCCAGACCGGCAAGTTCGCTCGTGACTTCGTCCTCGAGAACCAGGCTGGCCAGCCGATGATGCAGGCGCGTCGTCGCATTGCCGCCGAGCACCAGATCGAAACCGTCGGCGCCGGTCTGCGCGCGATGATGCCGTGGATCTCGAAGAACAAGCTGGTCGACAAGACGAAAAATTAAAGACGCGAGTCACCCGGCGAGGGACCCACGC
>NZ_CAISIQ010000372.1 GCF_903885465.1 uncultured Nevskia sp. | reverse complement strand
GCGTCTCGTGATCGCCTTCGTGCTTGGCGCCCTTGGCGTCGCGCTTGACCACCTGCCAGTGCTCCTTGGCCATGAAGTAGCGGCAGGCGTACAGCGGCTGGCCATCGAGCACGCCGACTCGCCAGTCGTATTCGGTGGGCTCGAAAGCCTGGGCGACGATCAGGTCCGAGCGTTCTAGGAAATCGCGCGTCTCGCGCTTGAACGCGGCGGCGTTGTCGACCTTGATCACGCCTTTCGAGAACTGCGAATCCGGCTGCTTCAGCACCATCGGAAAGCCCAGCTCGCGAACCACTTCATCGAGGTTGGCGCGATGCAGCAGCAGGGTCTTCGGCTGCGGAATGCGATGGCGTTCCATCAGCTGGGCGAGGAACACCTTGTTGGCGGCGCGCAGGATCGATTCCGGCGCATCGACCACCACCAGACCTTCGCGCGCCGCCCGGCGGCTGAAGCGGTAGGTGTGGTGGTTGACTGCGGTGGTTTCGCGGATGAACAGCGCGTCGTACTCGGCAACGTGGCCGTAGTCGCCCTTGTCGAGGAAATCGACCGAGAAGCCGAGGTCTTCGGCGGCCTTCTCGAAAGCCCGCAGCGCTTTCGCGTTCGACGGCGGTTCTTTCTCGTCCTCGTTGACCAGGATGGCCAGGTCGTAGCGCGTCGAGTCGCGCTTGCGGCGCGGCGAACGGCGACGCGTGAAGTAGTCGCGCGCGGTCTGGTACAGGAACTCGCGATGGCTGGCCGGCACTTCGCCAAGCGCGATTGGGCCCAGGGTGTCGACCCGCCATTCATCGCCGCGCCAGACGAACTTGGCCTGCAGCAGCGGCGCCGGGAACAGGTTGAACAGCGCCCGTGCCAGCTTCTGGTGGCGGATGTAGGGGCTGTCCCCGAAGTAGACGTTGAGCAGGTATTCGTTGGAGCCGAGCCGCGCCAGGCTCTTCTGCATCAGCTCCTCGATCTCGTCGTTCAGCACGCTCGGACTTTCGGCGAGCTTCAGATCCTGCACCGTGGTGATGTCCGGCAGGATGCGATGACCGCGGGCGCCGGCCAGCAGCGACACGTAATAGCCGGTGGTCTGGTAGCTGAAAGTACGGCACAGGTTGTAGACGCGGGCGCCGCGAATCCGGGTGAATTCGTCGTGGGTCAGATATTTCCAGGCGGTGACCACTTCGACGCCGGGAATCTCCACCGGCCAGTCGGAAAGCTGGTCCACCACCACCAGGCCACTCATGGCTGCCCCGTCATCGCGGCTTGCGGAGGGTCTTCGATAGTCTCTGCAGCGGAGTCGCCGGCTGCTTCGGAGCGCGTTTCTGGCATGCCTGCGGAAGACTCGTAGGACGGGATGGGGGCTGCAAGTGCGCGAAATCCTAGCACGCGCTGTTTACCCCGAATTCACGGCCGGTACTGGCCGCGATCGGGGTGCCTGGAAGGTGCTCCGAACGCTTTTAAGGCTGAGCCAGCAGCCCGAGGATCAGGCCGCCAGATCGAACAGCAACAGCTCCGAATCGGCGCTCGCAGTCAGTGAAAGCGATGCGTCATCACGGATCAGGGCCGCATCCCCGGAAACCAGGCTGTGCTCGCCGAGCTGAACCGAACCACGCGCCACGTGCAGATAGTGCTGACGACCCGCCGGCAAGGCCGTCTCGATGCGCTGCCCGGCCACCGGCCAGGCGATCGACAGGCGGGCGTCCTGCAGCAAGCGGAACGGCGCCTGTTCGGCTTCCGGTGCGGCGACCAGTGCAAAGCCGCGGCGCAGCGCATCGATATCGAGCGCCTTCTGTTGATAGCCCGGGGTTGCCCCGCGGCTGTCCGGCACCACCCAGATCTGCAGGAAATGCGCGGGTTCGGTGCCGCTGGCGTTCATCTCGCTGTGCGCGATGCCGCGACCGGCAGTCATCACCTGCATCTCGCCCGGCTTCAGCACCGTGCTGCCGCCGGTGGAATCCTTGTGGCGCAGGCCGCCTTCGAGCACGTAGGTGATGATCTCCATGTCGCTGTGCGAATGCGGCGGGAAGCCGGCGCCGCCGACGACGCGGTCATCATTGATCACTCGCAGCGCGCCGATGCCCATGTAGTGCGCGTCATGCCAGCTGCCGAAGGAAAACGTGTGGTAGCTGTCGAGCCAGCCATGTTCGGCGTGGCCGCGGGTATCGGCCGGGCGGAGAGTGATCATCGAGGCTCCTCATCCTGTGGAATGCGTTTATCTGCTGGCGACTATAGAGCCGCGCCGCAGGCGGTCAATGTCCCGCCAGGCATCTCGCTGGGGCCGGGCACTGCCGAAGCCGTAAACTAACGCGTCATTCGCCTCCCTCCTTTTGCCTTGTTCACCGATCCCCAGCGCGCGGCCGGCCATCCCTTCCGCATCCGCTACGCCGCCCGGGCCACGATGCAGGACGAGCCCCTGCTCGCCGCGTTCGCGATCGGCCATGGTCCCGCCGATGTGGCGGCCCTGCGTCTGCCGCTACCGATCCACGAAGGCGGCATCTGCCAGGAGCTCTGGCAGGTCACGGGTCCGGTCACTCGCCGTGTCGCCTACGGCGCGCAGATCACCGAGGACGGCCAGTTGCTGGCGGCGACCTGGACGCTCGACGAAGCGGAACACGGCGGCATTGAAGCAGCCGCCGAAGCCGTGTACCGGCAGATCGCCGAGCTGACCGCCGACAGCGGCTATCCACATCTGGTCAAGGTCTGGCATTACCTGGGCGCGATCAACGAAACCCCGGACGATGGCGGCCGCGATGACGAGCGCTATCGCCGCTTCTGCGTCGGCCGCGCGAAAGCGCTGGCGCCGGGACAACCGCTACCGGCGGCGACGGCGGTCGGCATCCAGGCACGGCCGCAGGAGCTGATCGTGTTCCTGCTGGCGGCCAAGGTCGAAGGCGTCCGCATCGAGAATCCGCGTCAGGTGCCGGCCTTCGAATATCCCCGCGCCTATGGCCCGGTGTCACCCAGTTTTTCGCGGGCGATGCTGATGCCCTGGGGCCAGTTGTTCGTGTCCGGCACGGCCGCCGTCGTCGGCCACGCCAGCTGCCATCCGGAAAACACTGGCGCCCAGCTGCGCGAGCTGGTGCTCAATCTCGATGCGCTGGTCGCCCGCGCCGAAAGCCTCGGTGGCCAGCGGCTGGTACCAGCGGCGCTGAAGATCTATGTGCGCCATCGCGACGATCTGGCCGAAGTCGAAGCTTTGGCCTCTCGTCTGTTCCCGATCGACTGCCCGCGTCTGACCGTGCTGGCCGACATCAGCCGCGCCGATCTCCGCGTGGAAGTGGAAGCGCTGTACGAGCCGCTGCGCGCCAAGGCGGCGCCATGAGGCTGATCTTCGCCGGCACGCCGGAGTTCGCAGTGCCGGCACTCGATGCGCTGCACGCCGCCGGCCACGACATCCTCGCCGTGCTGACCCAGCCGGATCGCCCCGCCGGCCGTGGACAGAAACTCACGGCATCGCCAGTCGCGGCGCGTGCGATGGCGCTTGGTTTGCCGGTGCACAAGTTCCTCAAGCTCGATCCCGATGCCCGCGCCGTGCTCGCGGCGCTCGAACCCGAGATCATGGTCGTCGTCGCCTATGGCCTGATCCTGCCGCAGGCCGCGCTCGACATCCCCAAACACGGCTGCCTGAACATCCACGCCAGCCTGTTGCCACGCTGGCGCGGTGCGGCGCCGATCGCCCGCGCCGTCGAAGCCGGCGATGCCGAAACCGGTGTCACCATCATGCAGATGGAAGCCGGCCTCGATACCGGGCCGATGCTGCTGATCGAAAAGATCGCCATCGATGCAACGACCACCGCCGCCAGCCTGCATGATCGCTTAAGCGCGATCGGCGGCCGGCTGATCGTCGACGCCCTGGCCCGCATCGAAGCCGGCAATCTCCCCGCTTTGGCGCAGCCCGCCGAAGGCATCACCTACGCAAAAAAACTCAGCAAGGAAGAAGCCCGCATCGACTGGACCCAGCCTGCAGAAGTCATCGCCCGCCGCATACGCGCGTTCAACCCGGCGCCGGTCGCCTGGTGCGAGCTCGGTTCGACGGGGACCGCCGAGCGCATCCGCTTCTGGAACGCCCGCGCGCTGGCGGTTTCATCCGCCGCCGTCGAACCCGGCACCGTGCTCGAAGTCGACAGCCACGGCCTGCACCTCGCGACAGTCGATGGCGTGCTGGTGATCACCGAGCTGCAGAAGCCCGGCGGCAAGGCGCTGCCGGCCAGCCTCGTCTGTCGCGACTGGAAGCTGGCCGGACAGCGCTTCTCGTGAGCGCCCCTAAGCCAGCGCCGCTCACCAACGTCCGCGCAGCGGCTGCGAAAGCGGTGGCCGCTGTCCTCGGGGGCCGCAATCTCGATGACGCTATCGCCGCAGTCAGCCCGGCGCTGTCAGTCGCGGACCTGTCGCTGCTGAAAGCGATTGCCTATGGCGTGGTCCGCGAGTGGAGCGCGCTGGATTGGCGCGTTAATCAACTGCTTGAAAAGCCTTTGCGCAACGAGTCGCTGGTTGCGGCCCTGCTGGCCTGCGGCGTTTATCAGCTGCGTTCGATGCGAGTGCCGCCGCATGCCGCGGTCGGAGAAACCGTGGCGGCCGCCGAATTGCTCGGCAAGCCCTGGGCGAAGGGTCTGACCAATGCGCTGCTGCGCCGCTATCAGCGCGAGGCGAATGAGATCGAGGCGCGGATGCCGCCGGACGCGGAGATTCGCCAGTCCTGTCCCGAATGGCTGGTGCGGCAGATCAAGCGCGACTGGCCGGCGAGCTGGCGCAGCGTGCTGGCCGCCGGCAACACCCAGGCGCCGATGACTTTGCGGGTCAATCGCCGCCGCATTGATCGCGATACCTTCGTTGCCGAACTCGATGCTGCTGGCATCGGCTACAGCGTGCCGCGCACTGCGCCGGATGCCGTGATCCTCAAGGAGGCGGTGCAGGTGGAGCGGATTCCCGGCTTCGCCGAAGGCCGCGTTTCGGTGCAGGATTTGAGCGCGCAACTGGCGGCCGAGCTGCTAGGCGCTGAACCCGGCATGCGGGTGCTCGATGCCTGCGCCGCGCCCGGCGGCAAGACCGCGCACCTCATCGAAAGAGCCGAAGGTCTCGACGTAATAGCGGTGGAATCGGAGGCGGCCCGCCTCGGCCGCATCCGCGACACGCTCGGCCGGCTTGGCCATGACGCGATGCTGGTCCACGCCGATGCCGGTGACACCGCGAGCTGGTGGAAGGGCAAGAAGTTCGACCGGATCCTGATCGACGCGCCCTGCTCCGGCACCGGCGTGATCCGCCGTCATCCGGACATCAAATGGCTGCGCCGCGAGAGCGACATCCCGGCGATGGCGGCTCAGCAGCTGCGGCTGCTGAAAGCGCTGTGGCCGCTGCTGAAGCCGCAGGGCGTGCTGGTCTACGCGACCTGTTCGATCCTGAAAGCCGAAGGCGAGGACGTGGCCCGCGCGTTCATGGCCGAGCAGAGCGAAGCGGTCGAGCAGGTCATCGAACCTTCGCCGTACGCGATGTGGGGCGAGGATTGCGGGCTCGGCCGACGCATCGAACCGGGCGGCGATTTCGACGGCTTCTACTACCTGCGCCTGATCAAGGTGCCCTGAGCTACACAGTCGAAACGCCCAGTGCCCGTACAATCGCGGCCCTATCCCCGTTTCGAGCCGTGCTTCCATGTTGATCAGCTTCAAGAATGTGAACCTGAATCTGGGCAACACCGTGTTGCTCGACCAGGTCAATTTCACCTTGGAGCCGGGTGAGCGGCTGTGTCTGGTCGGCCGCAACGGCACCGGCAAGTCGACCCTGATGAAGGTGCTGACGGGTGAAGTCGCGATCGATTCCGGCGAGCTGGTGCGTTCGCAGGGCCTGCGCATCACCGAGCTGCCGCAGGACGTGCCGGCCGGGATCGAAGGCTCGGTGTTCGAAGTGGTTGCCGATGGTCTCGGCAAGGCGGGCCGGCTGGTGGCGCAATACCACCACCTGCTGATCCATGAGCCGGAGAACATGGACAAGCTCGGCAAGGTGCAGACCGCGCTCGAAGCGCTCGATGGCTGGACCATCGACAGCAAGGTGCAGGCGATGTGCGAGCGCCTGCAACTGCCGCCGGATACCGAGTTCTCGGACCTGTCGGGCGGATTGAAGCGCCGCGCGCTGCTGGCTCGCGCGCTGGTTGCCGAGCCGGACATCCTGCTGCTCGATGAACCGACCAACCATCTCGACATCGATTCGATCACCTGGCTGGAAGAATTCCTCGCCAGCTGGCCGGGCACCCTGCTGTTCATCACCCATGACCGCGCCTTCCTGCGCCGGCTGGCGACACGGATCATCGAGCTGGATCGCGGCATCCTGCGCAGCTGGCCCGGCACCTATGACGAATATCTGGTGCGCAAGGAAGAATCACTGCGTATCGAGGAACAGAGCAACGCGCTGTTCGACAAGCGTCTGGCCCAGGAAGAGGTGTGGATCCGCAAGGGCATCAAGGCCCGGCGCGTGCGCGACCAGGGCCGCGTCGAACGCCTGAAGAAACTGCGCAACGAATACGCCGCACGGCGCGAGCTGTCCGGCGAAGCCAAGCTGGTGCTTCAGGAAGCAGAGAAGTCCGGCAAGCTGGTGGCCGAGGCGAAGGGCATCAGTTTTTCGCGCGGCGACAGGATCATCGTCAAGAACTTTTCGACGACGATCATCCGGGGCGACAAGATCGGCATCATCGGCCCGAACGGCGCCGGCAAGACCACCCTGCTGAACCTGCTGCTGGCCAAGCTGGAACCGGACAGCGGCACGGTACGCAACGGCTCCAAGCTCGAAGTGGCCTATTTCGACCAGCTGCGCGCGCAGCTTGATGACTCCAAGCCGGTGTTCGAGAACATCGGCGGCGGCAAGGATTTCGTCACCATCGACGGCAAGCAGCTGCATGTCATGAGCTACCTGCAGCAGTTCCTGTTCACGCCGGATCGCGCGCGTTCGCCGGTGAAAGCACTCAGCGGCGGTGAGCGTGCGCGTCTGCTGCTGGCGCGGCTGTTCGCCGAACCGTCGAACCTGCTGGTGCTCGATGAACCGACCAACGATCTCGACGTTGAAACGCTCGATCTGCTCGAAGAACTGCTGATCGACTATCAGGGCACCGTGCTGATGGTCAGCCATGACCGCGCCTTCCTGAACAACGTCGTCACCCGCACGTTCGTCTACGAAGGCGGCGGCCGGATCGGCGAATACGTGGGCGGCTATGAAGACTGGCTGCGCCAGCGCAAGGACGTGTCGTTCACCGCGGTGCGCGCGGAGCCGAAGAAGGTCGAGGCCGTGAAGGTGGAAGCGCCGAAGCCGGTTGCGGCCGCTGCCACGCCGGCGCTGAACTCGAAGGAGAAGCGCGAGCTGGAGAATCTGCCGAAGCAGATCGAAAAACTGGAAACCGAACAGCGTGAACTGGGTCTGAAGCTCAGCGATCCGAAGTTCTTCCAGACCCAGCGCGAACAGGCGCTGGCGACCCAGGCACGGCTAGCGATCATCGACCAGGATCTGGTCAAGGCCTATGCGCGCTGGGAGCAGCTGGAAGCGCTGCGCGGCTGACGGAGTCCGGCGGGCATCTGTTGTAGGCTCTCGGCGTTCTCAGATATCTGACTTTCGAGGCTATCGATGACTGCATGCTTCGCCCCGGTTTCCCGCATCGCCGCCGCTGTCGCGGTGCTTGCGGCGTTGCCGTGCCTGCCGGCGCACGCCGATCAATTCCAGCCTTCGGGCGAAGTGCGCGGCTATCCCTCCGGCGCGATCGTCAGCGGCGCTCTCGGCAAGTCCTTCGGTGACAACTGGTATGGCGCGCTGCACGGCGCCTGGAACTTTGTCGATCGCGGCAACAACGGCAAGTTCGACAACGAGAAAGGCGGCGGCTTCGGCATTGGCGGCACCGTCGACAAATACTTCGAACCGCGCCAGAACGGCTGGTTTCTCGGTGGCCGCGCCGAGCTGTTCTTTCTCAACATCGACTACCGCGATCCCGGCGTCCGCGGCTCCAGCGACATCACCGTGTTCCAGCCCACCGCCCGCGCCGGCTACGGCTGGACCTTCGGCGACGGCCATTACGGCCTGACGGCGGCCCTGAGCCTCGGTGCCGAGATCAACGTCGACACCTCTGGTGCCGATGTCGGCGAAGGTGCGATTGTGCTGGGCGGTCTCGCGTTCACTTTCAAGCCCTGATTCCGTGGCTCTTGACGAGGCACCGAACCGCCTGAGCGTGTTGCGCCTCGTCGAGACGCAACCGCGCCGCTGGGCAACGGCGGTATCGCTGCTGCTGCACGCACTGCTGGTGCTGCTGGCGATCACCACCCTGCGCTCGACCCAGCGCGGCTCGCCGGCCACCAATCTGCCGAAGGCGATCCAGATCACCCTGGCGCCGCCGGCACCACCCGCGCCGCCAGTGGTGAAGCCGCCACCACCCACGCCGATCCCACCGCCGAAGGAAATCCCGAAGCCGGAACCGACTCCGACGCCGGTCCCGGTACCCAAGCCGATCCCGAAGCCGCAGCCATCGCCGGCCAAGCCGGCCGGCGCCTCGACGCAGACGCCGACCAAGGCGCCGCCCGTGGTGCCGGAAGAAACGCCGGAAGAGTCGATGGTCGGCCGCTTCCACGACAACTGGCTGGAACCGGCGCGGGCGCCGCGGAACTTCCTGTGCCGGATCAGGATCGATTACACGGTGGGCGGCCGCATCTCCGAAGTGACCTTCCTGCAGAGCTGCGGCAACTACGAACTCGACGACTCCGTTCGCCGGGCCATCTACAAATCCCAGCCGCTGCCGCTGCTTGCAGCCAAGACAGCGGCCGGTTCGATCGAGGTCGAGTTCTCGCCGTGATTCGCCATCCGCTGTCCGCCGCTGCCTGCGCCCTGCTGCTGGCCGGTTCTTTGTCCGCTCCGTTGTCGGCACTGGCTGTCGCGAAGCCGAAAGCGACCGCTGCTGCGGCGCCAGCCAGCGACACGCCGGCCGCCGTTTCCCTTGATCCGTCCTGCACGACCACGCGCAGCCGATCGGCAGACGGCCGCATCGGCTACTTCCGCCACTGCCCGGACAGCCCGGACATGGTGTCGTTCCGCGGCGGCACCTACCGGATGGGCGACAACGTCGGCAACGGCCAGAACTTCGAGCATCCGGCGCACGAGGTCACCATCAAACCGTTCGCGATCGGCCGCTATGAAGTGACGCGCGGCGAGTGGCAGGCCTGCGTCGCCGCCGGCGGCTGCACGGCGCCGATGACGCCACCGGAAGCCCCCGAGGCCGGCGCCCGTCATCCGGTGAACAGCATCACCTGGCACCAGGCCAAGGCCTATGTCGCCTGGCTGGCGCAGCGCAGCGGCCGTCCGTATCGCCTGCCCACCGAGGCCGAATGGGAGTACGCGGCGCGAGCCGGCAGCGAGGCGCACTACACCTGGGCGCTGTCGCAGATGGAAGCAGTGACCTGCATGCACGCCAACGCCCTCGATCTTTCGGCCGGCGCGCGGCATCCCGAGCTGACCTGGTCGCTCCCCTGCGATGACGGCTTCCCCGAGACAGCACCGGTCGGCAGCTTTCCGGCCAACCGCTGGGGCGTGCACGACATGATCGGCAATGTCTGGGAATGGGTCGAGGATTGCTGGCATCCGGACTACACCGGCGCGCCGACCGATGGCCGCGCCTGGCTGGATGGCGGCGAAAGCGCGAACTGCAAGAAGCGGGTCAATCGCGGCGGCGGCTGGGGCAATGGCGCTTCGGCGCTGCGCCTGTCGAGCCGCGATGCCGATCCCGCCGGTAATCACAGCAGCGGGCTCGGTTTCCGGGTGGCGCTGAGCGTTGCTGCGCCACCGCCGGCCGCGGTGCCAGCGCCAGCCGCGGTCCAAGCGCCCGCGCAGACACCATGAACGCCAGCTGCCGTCTCGCCCTTGTGCTGCTGCTGGCGCCGCTGGCGCTGTCGGCCTCGCCACCAGGGCCGCTGCAGCTGGAGCGGCCGTTCGAGTTCCAGCTGGTACTCAACGGCACGCAGAGCTGGAAAAGCGGCGTGCAGGCCACTGAAGCCACGACCAAGCAGACCTACACGGTCAGTACCCGGCTGCGCTCGAACGGTTTTCTGTACAGCGACAACCTGCTCGATACCGACAACGCGGCGCGGATGGAAATCAAGCCGATGTACTACGCGCGCCAGGGCTTGGAGCGCCTGCGCGCCAGCAACGGCGGCAAGCTGCCGACCACGCCGGACGATGCCAACACGATCTTCGAGCGCTACCGCCAGAAGGGCAATCACTGCCGGGACAATCTGGAGTGCAACCAGCAGGCGGCCGAACAGATCGCTGCGATCAACGCCATGCAGGACAACAGTCGCGAAGATCTGGAAGCCTTTCTGAACTCTCCCGGCAGCGGCCCGGAAGCGCGTTTCCTGTACTTCTTCGGTTATGCCGGCTGCCCGGTGAAGCTCAGCATCCAGTACGCACTGGAGATCAACGGCACCCGTGCCTACGACAAGAACAAGGAGAAGCCGCTGCCGTTCAAGCTGATCCGTACCGCGGATTCTCCTGGCAACGAGGACGATCAGAAAACGCTGTGCGAGAAGTATGTGGCCACCGTCGACGTCAATACCGGCACCATCTTCGTCGAGAACCTGTTCATTCCGGCGCCGCCCGGGATCAGCAAGCGAACGATCAACACCTCGACCGACACCGTCGATGAAAAGATCGGCCTGCCGCCGCCGTTCGAAGCGCTGAACTGGACCAGCGCCAAGATGCGCCAGACCAAGGAAAGCGGCGAAGAAAAGGTGACGCTGCCGCTGACCGCCGCGCTGGATGGCGACAACAGCGTGCAAGGCACCTTCACCGGCAAGCTCGATATCTCGTTCCGCTGGAGCTTCAAGCCGCCTGCCGGCAAGGCCGTTCCCGCAAAACCCTAGCGTTGTAGGTCGCCCCTCGGGCGACGGTGCTGAAGCGAGAAGCGTCGGGCGAGGCCCGACCTACCTGCGCAAACGGCCGAGCTCAACTCTTGGCAAACACTTTCTTCAGCAGTTCCGTGCTGCGCGCCGCCGGGTTTTCGCGGATCGCCTTTTCCTCGTCGGCCACTCTCAGGAACAGGCTGTTCAGGGCGCGATCGGTCACCCAGGTATCGAGATCCGGCGCGCCCAGCGTGGTCGCCAGAGGACCGGCACTGGCCAGCACCGCCTTGTACTGCTGGGCAAGGCCGGCCTTGGCAGTGATGCCGGCGACGATCGGCCGGAACTTCGCCTGCAGGCTGGTGCTGGTCGCCTGACGGAAGAAGCTCGTTGCCGCGTCCGGCGGGCCGTCGAGAATCGCCCGCACGTCCTTCAGGCTCAGCTGCCGGATGGCACCCGAAAACACGTCGGCGGCGACCGGCACCGCAGCTTCCGCCGCGCGGTTCATCGACAGATGCAGCTCGTCCAGCCGCGGGCCGGCGCCGAAGCTGCGCAGCAGCGGATCGGCCTTGGTCAGCGCTTTCGGCAGCGGAATGCGGAAGCGCGTGTCCTGCCAGAAGCCATCGCTGCGGCCGAGTTGGGTGATCGCGTTGTTCGCGCCCTGGGCGAGCGCTTCTTTCAATGCCGCGCCGATGTCGCCGTCGCTGACGCCGGCATTGGCGCGGCGGGTGGCGTCATAGGCCTTCTGCGCGAAATCGCCGAACGGCCCGGCGCTGGAGGGCGCGGCCGTCGCGAGCATGGTGGCCAGGGCAAGCAGCAGCGAACGGGTGGATAACGAGGACATCAAATGACTCCGGGCACGGGAACAACGGACGCCGCGAGCCTAGACGATCGTCCGGGACAACGCCTTTGCGGGCGCCAAAGCGACCGCCCGACCGTCAATCCGGCACGATTTTCGCGAAGGCGCATGCGCTTTCACGGCGACCTGCGTACAATTCGCGATCTTTTTCTTGCTGCGCCGCAGCAAGTAGCTGCAACAGCCCCCAGCAGTCAATTGGGGGCGTTAATTCGGAAAGCCTGCCTGTGAGCCTCGAGAATCTCCGCAACATCGCCATCATCGCCCACGTCGATCATGGCAAGACCACCCTCGTCGACAAGCTGCTGCGCCAGTCGCAGACCTTGGACGCCCGTGAAAACCTCGGCGAGCGAGTCATGGACTCGAACGATCTCGAGCGCGAGCGCGGCATCACCATCCTGTCGAAGAACACGGCGATCCGCTGGCTCGACAAGCGCACCAACATCGAATACCGCATCAACATCGTCGACACCCCCGGGCATGCCGACTTCGGCGGCGAAGTGGAGCGCGTGCTGTCGATGGTCGACTGCGTCTGCCTGCTGGTCGACGCCGCTGACGGCCCGATGCCGCAGACCCGCTTCGTGACCCAGAAAGCCTTCGGCATGGGTCTGAACCCGATCGTCGTGGTCAACAAGATCGACCGTCCGGGTGCCCGCGCCCATTGGGTCATCGACCAGATCTTCGATCTGTTCGACCGCCTCGGCGCTACCGACAAGCAGCTCGACTTCCCGATCGTCTACGCATCGGCCCTGCACGGTTACGCCGGCGACAACCCGGACATCCGCGAAGGCGACATGGACCCGATGTTCCAGACCATCGTCGACCAGGTGTCGCCGCCGAAGGTCAACTCGGAAGGTCCGTTCCAGATGCAGGTGACCTCGCTTGCGTACTCCTCGTACGTCGGCGTCATCGGCACCGGCCGCATCACCCGCGGCAAGGTCAAGCCGAACCAGCAGGTGTCGATCGTCGGCCGTGACGGCAGCGTGCGCACCGGCAAGGTGCTGCAGGTGCTCGGCTTCATGGGCCTCGACAAGATCGAAGTGCCGGAAGCGGAAGCCGGCGACATCGTCGCGATCACCGGCATCGCCGATCTCGGCATTTCCGAGACCATCTGCGATCTGAAGCACCCGGAACAGATGGCCACGCTGCTGGTCGACGAACCGACCATGAGCATGATGTTCGAGGTCAACAAGTCGCCGTTCGCGGGCAAGGAAGGCAAGTTCGTCACCTCGCGCCAGATCGGCGATCGCCTGCAGCGCGAGCTGAAGACCAACGTCGCGCTGCGCGTCGAGCAGGGCTCTGCCGGTGACCAGTTCAAGGTCTCGGGCCGCGGCCTGCTGCACCTCGGCATCCTGCTGGAAACCATGCGTCGCGAAGGCTATGAAATCGCCGTCGCCCGTCCGCAGGTCATCCTCAAGGAAATCGACGGCGTGATCTGCGAGCCGTACGAAACGCTCGTCGCCGACGTCGAAGAAGCCAACCAGGGCGGCGCCATTCAGGGCCTCGCCGAGCGTGGCGGCAAGATGACCAACATGGTTCCGGACGGCAAGGGTCGTGTTCGTCTCGAGTACACCATTCCGTCGCGCGGCCTGATCGGCTTCCAGACCGAATTCATGTCGATGACCTCGGGCACCGGCCTGCTGTTCCACAACTTCGACCACTTCGGTCCGCAGTCGGACAACGGCGATATCGGCCAGCGTCGCAACGGCGTGCTGATCTCCAACGAAATGGGCAAGACCGCGCCGTACGCGCTGTTCAACCTGCAGGAACGCGGCCGCATGATGGTGGACTCGGCCGTCGACGTGTACGAAGGCCAGATCGTCGGCATTCACTCGCGTGACAACGATCTCGTCGTCAACGTGCTGAAGGGCAAGAAGCTCACCAACATGCGCGCCTCGGGCTCGGATGAAAGCGTGCTGCTGACGCCGCCGGTGAAGCATTCGCTGGAACAGGCACTGGAGTTCATCAACGAGGACGAACTCGTCGAACTGACGCCGAACTCGATCCGCATCCGCAAGAAGTTCCTCAAGGAACACGAGCGCAAGCGCGGCCGCAGCGAGTCGGCTGTCGCCTGAGCGTTTAGCTGAAAACGCTGTTTGCAAACAGAACGCCGACGAAAGTCGGCGTTCTGCTTTCCGGCTTCAGAAAGCCAGTGGCGTGACGGGAACTTGCCGGGCAGATTGCCGTCCGAACCCGGTGTACGCTGGCGTGCCGGCGCTTCATCGAGAACGCGATGACGCCGATCAACAGAACTCGAAATCACCGTTCGCCACTCTTGGAGGAGTTGCCGTGCTGAAAGCCTGGACCCCGCTGTTCGTTGCCTGCGCGCTGCTGCCCGGCGCAGTGCTGGCTCATGGCCCGTCACGGCTGAAGGTCGTCGAATCGGTCGAGATTGCCGCGCCCGTCGACAAGGTCTGGGCTCGTCTGTCGAAGTTCGACGATGCCTCGTGGATTCCGGCGGTCGCCAAGACCGACGCCAAGGGCGGCAACGAAGTCGGCGCCACCCGCACCGTGACCCTGAAAGCCGAAGGCAGCCCGACCATCGAGGAAGAGCTGGTCAAGTACAACGCCGAAGGCAAGTCGCTGAGCTACAAGATCACCAAGGTCGATCCCAAGGTGCTACCGGTCAACAACTATGCGTCGACGATCACTGTCACTGGCGATGCCACCAAGAGCACCGTCGAATGGAAAGCCGGCTTCTACCGCGGCTATCCGAACAACGATCCGCCGCCGGAGCTGAACGATGACGCTTCCCAGGCCGCCGTCACCAAGCTCTACGAAACCACGCTGGCCGAGCTGAAGAAGTCGCTGGAAGGCGGCAAGAAAGCTTCCGCCG